>JALOSN010000008.1 GCA_025458415.1 Hydrogenophaga sp. | reverse complement strand
TCCGAGGGGATGAACACCTTGACGTGGTCGTCGAAGCCCAGGCTGACAAAGTCGTGCAGATCGGCGCCACCGAGCGTGATGCGCACCAGTGAAGGGGTGGCGCGCGCAGTCCGCATGACGGTGAGCTCTCGCCGCTTCAAGGGGTAGCGAACGCGCCTCACACCCGAAGGCAGGGTGTCGACTTCCAGCATGCGTGGAGGGCTGTCCTGGTTGGGCAGGGGGGGCATGGGTGTGACCGGATCGGCCTCGCGCGGTGCGCTCGGGAGGATGGACATGGTGCGGCAGGAGGTGTTTGGTTGATAATGTCAACATTATGGGTGAACTTGTTGATATAGTCAACCAAATGGATATGCCTGCCTCTGAAGCCAAACATCTGGAAGCCCTGGATAGCCTGATGGGCCTGTTCGCCCAGGTCAAGCTGCGCCTGCGTCAGACGCTGGCCGAACATGGCGCGGCCATGCCCCCGCCCATGAGCCTGCGTCTGCTGCAGTTGTGCGTGCACCATCCAGGGATCACGCCGGGCGGGCTGGCGGACCTCACCGGCCGTGACAAGGCGCAGGTCACCCGCATGGTCAAAAGCCTGATGGACGAGAACTACCTGGAGCGTCGCAACCACCCGGACGATCGCCGCAGCCACTGCCTGTGGCCGACCCTATCCGCCCAGACCGCGGTCCAGGTGTATGCCCGGGCCCAGGCCACGGTGGCAGCACAGCTGTTCGGCCCATGCAGTCCCACAGAGATCGACACGCTGATCGGCCAGTGGACGAGGCTCGGACAGCCCGCTGCGCGATCGGCCGCATGCGTGAACGCGGGGGGCGATCAGAGCGAGTCGGCGACCGCCAGTGGAAAGTCGTAGTCCAGGTCGGTCGCCCGCGCCGCCATGACCGGCAGCATCTGCGACAGGAACACCTCGCCCACCCAGCGGCGCACCACCGCCGGCACCGGCTGCTCGCCTGCATACAGGCTGAAGCTGGCGAAACGCACGATACCGACGTCGGGCGTGATCTCGAAGGGCACCGGCGCCGGGTTCACGCCGCTGCCGGCGATGGGCGTGGTCTCCAGCCGCCACGCATTCATGAACCGCTCGAAATAGCCCACGGAGCCACCGCGCCAGGCCTTGGCCACATACACATGAAAGCCGGCCTCGTCCTCGGTGACGAAGCCCCAGTCGAACTCGTGCACCACGGCCGGCAGGCTCTCCAGCACGCCCACCTGGCGCACATCGTCGCGACCGGCAAACTCGGTGTACAGCGGCCCCGGACCGGACGCCTCGCCCGCGATGAAGCGCTGCATGGCGGGCAGGTCCATCTGGAACAGGGGTTCGGGCTCGGTCAGCGACCGCTTGGCCCGGTTGAGCAGTCGCGAGGTGGCGTCCACGCTTTTTTGCGCCTGGATGCACCAGTCCATGAACGCCTGGCGGCCTTCGGGCTTTTCCAACTGCCGAAGCAGATCGTCGAAAGCGCCGTCATCTCGCAGGTGGCCATCCTCGCGCAGCCGCAGCACGATGTCGACCATGGAGCTGCGGGTGATGTGTTCGATGGTGTAGGCCATCTCACCGCCCTCGAAGCCTGACATGGCCTGCTGGATCCACTCGGCCGTCTCCAGGGGCGAGAGCCCCTGCGGCGCTCGCGGCATGTCGCTGAAAATGGCGCGCAGCACGCGCACCGTGTCGATATCGCTGGCCATGCAGGCTCCGTCGTAGCGGTCGGTGAAAGGTATGCGGTTGCAAGCATAGACCGAAACCGGCGCACACGGACAGGCCGAAAGCCGCCTGCCACCTCACAGACCGTCCGGTCATGAAGGGTGTCACACCCACCGCGTTGCCCTTCGGCAACCCTGCGCCCACATCTGCGGCGGGTCTGCCGCACAATGGGCTCATGAAAAGCGAAGACAGCTCCGCCACCGGCCCGTCCTACCGCGTTCTGTTCGTCTGCCTGGGCAACATCTGCCGCAGCCCGACCGCGCACGGCGTGTTCGAGGCAAGGGTGCGCGAGGCCGGACTGGCCAGGCAGGTGCAGGTCGATTCGGCCGGCACCCACGGCTACCACATCGGTGCTCCGCCGGACGCGCGCAGCCAGAGGCATGCCCTGCGCCGCGGCTACGACCTTTCAGCCCAGCGCGGCCGCCAGCTCACGGCGGCCGACTTCGACCGATTCGACCTCGTGCTGGCCATGGACTGGGACAACCTGGCCCTGGCCGAGCAGTTGTGCCCGCCGCAACATCGGCGCAAGCTGCGGCGCTTTGCCGAGTTCTTCCAGCGCTCCGACCACACCGTGGTACCGGACCCCTATGCGGGAGGGCCGGCGGGTTTCGAGCTGGTGCTGGACCTGGTGGAAGATGGCAGCGAGGGGCTGCTGCGGCATGTGCGGCAGCAGCTGGAGGGCCGGGGCTGAGTCAGCCACCACACCCGGCTCAGCAGGGATCGAGCGACCGCCGCACCAGCTCCGGGCTGTCGCCATCACTGACGAAGCCGAGTCGCAACGCCGCCTCGGTGTGCACGGGCGGAAAGCTTCCGAACAGCGCCTCGATGTGCTGGTCGGGACACCAGCGGACCCGCTCGCGCGCAGGCACGGCATACACCTGCGCAATCGCATCGGCCAGCTCGGCCATGCTCACCCGCAACGTGGGCAGGAGCAGGCTGCGCGAACCCGACATGGCGGATGTGTCCAGAAGGGCCGCATGCAGCAGGTTGTCGACCACATTGGGCAGGGATGAGGCCCAGGTCGTGGCGCCCGGCGAAGTCGGGCATTCAAACCAGCGCCCCTGTGACAGCTCACGGACAAAATTGCTCAGGAAAGCCGATATCTGACCGGTCGGAGCGGGTGGTCTTGCCAGCACACCGGGCAGACGCAGAGAAACACCATCGACCCAGCCACGTCGACTCGCATGGTCCACCGCCAGTTCGGCCATCAGTTTCTGCACGCCATAGGCCATGCGGGGCGCAGCAGGGGTGTTGTCGGTGACCTCGGCCGGCATGGGCGACCCATAGACGGCAATGGTGCTTGCAAACACCAGCCGGGGCACAGCACCACCCGCTTCCACCTGCACCTGGCACCGGTCGAGCAAGGCCTGGGTGGCCCCGAGGTTGACGGTTCTTGCCTGCGCCGGCTGCGCCTCGGCGAAGCCACCCGGCACGCTGGCCAGGTGAAAGATGCCGTCCAGCCCTTGCGCAAAGGCTTCAGACCAGGTGTCGGTCTGCGTGAGATCGCCCGGCAGGCACAACAGCCGGGGGTCGGTCCACGCGGGATCCAGCGCCAGGTCTGTCACCGCCAGCCGCGTCAAGGCACCACCTCCAGGCAGTCCGTGGCCGAGCAGGCGCCGGACCAGGGCCCGACCGACAAAACCGTTGGCCCCTGTCACCAGCCAGCGCATCAGTTTGCCCCGGAGGCCTGGACCACCCGTTGGTCGATCACGCCAAACGGGCCATCCCGTCCGTCCTCAAAACGGGCCTGCATGCGAACACGGTCGCCGAAGCGCATGAACTGGCTGCGCGCCTGACCCTCGTCGATCATCTCGATCACGCGGCGCTCGGCAATGCAGGCCGAGCCTGCGCTGCGGGAGACGTTGCTGACGGTGCCGGACCCGACGATGGTACCGGCGCTGAGCCGGCGCGTGCGCGCGGCGTGGGCGATGAGCTGCCCGAAGTGGAAATGCATTTCTCCGCCATGCGGTTCACCAAACCGGTCTCCGTTCCAGTGCACATGCAGGCGCATCTGCACACGGCCGCCACGCCAGGCGTCACCCAGCTCATCGGGCGTCACGGCCAACGGGGCAAATGCGGTCGACGGCTTGGCCTGCAGAAATCCGAAGCCGGTCTTCATCTCGTGCGGACCCAGCGCGCGCAGGCTCCAGTCGTTGATCTGGACCAGCAGGCGCACACAGCCCAGGGCCGCCTCGGGCGAAACGCCCATGGGAACAGGTCCGGTGACCACACCGAATTCGCCCTCGAAATCGATGCCATCCGCTTCAGCCGGCAGGGGCACGTCGTCGGTCGGCCCGAGAAAGTCATCGCTGGCACCCTGGTACATCATGGGCACGGAATCGACCAGAGGCGGTGGTGGCTTGTTGAAGGCCTGGTCCATGAGGTTGCTGTGGTTCAGAAAAGCCGAGGCGTCCAGCCATTGCGGGCTGCGCGGCAGCGGCGCAGCGCAGGCTGCCGGGTCGAACGGACGGGAACCCGCCGCCGCACCGGCATTGATCGATTCGTACAGATCGGCCAGTGGCAGAACCACGGCGCCCCAGCGCTCCAGAGCGTCCAGCAGGCTGCTCGCAACCGGTGCGGCGGGCACGGCGCGGGTCTGGTCCCGGGAGACGATCAGCAGGCTGCCGTCGCGCAGGGTGGCGAATTTCATCGGTACTCCTTCAACACCATCAGCCCAGGGACGTGGCGATGGCCGGGTCATACACCCCGTCGACCAGCACAAACAGCATGCGGCAGGGCTTGCCCGAGCGGTTGGCCCAGGCGTGGTTGGTGCCGCGCTGCACCACCACACTGCCCGGCTTGAGCAGCACCTCGCCCTGATCGAGCACCAAGGTCATTTCGCCCTCGATAACCACACCGTAATCGACGCTTTCGGTACGGTGCATCAGCGGGTGCGGCGAGTGCTCCCGTACGGTGGAGGCCTTTTCATCACCGATCTGGGCGAACGCGGCCTTCATCTTGCCGGCGCCCTCCGACAGGAACTCATCGGTGTCGGGCGGGATATCGACAAAGCGCAGGCGCGTACCCTTGGGAGGCGGCGGCAGCATCAGCGGGCCCAGCGTCGGGTCGGCCCCGTTGTCCACCGGGGCGGGTGAACCGCTGGTGCTCCAGACCTCGTGAAACACGGTGCCAGGGATGGCGGTGATCTCGACCACGGTGGGCAAGGGCCCCTCACTGGCCACGATGGCTCGACCCTCGCGGTCGTGACCGGTGACAACACGGTGGATGGGAGGGAAGCTCATGGGCCGGTTTCCTCAAAGATGGCCACCGCCCGTGTCCAGCCGGCCGAGGCCCCGCGGATCTTGTGCGGGAAGCAACTGATGGTGAAGCCCTTGGGCGGCAGTGCCTCCAGGTTGTGCAGCTTTTCCAGATGGCAATAACCGATGTCGCGCCCGGCCTTGTGCCCTTCCCAGATCAGCGCCTTGTTGCCAGTCTCGGCCACCCGCTGTGCGGTGTACGAGAACGGGGCATCCCAGCTCCAGGCATCGGTGCCGGTCAGGCGCACGCCGCGCTCGAGCAGGTACATGGTGGCTTCGTAGCCCATGCCGCAGCCCGCACCCAGGTAGTCGGGGTGGCCATAACGCGAGCCGGCGCGGGTGTTGACGACCACGATGTCCAGCGGTTCCAGCGTGTGACCGATGCGCTTGAGTTCGGCCTCGACGTCGGCGGCGGTGGCCACGTAACCGTCGGGAAAGTGCCGGAAGTCCAGCTTGACGCCGGACTGGAAGCACCACTCCAGCGGCACTTCGTCGATGGTGATGCTGGGCCGGCTGCCACCGTTCTTGGCGTCCTGCGTGGAATGGAAATGCCAGGGCGCGTCCAGGTGCGTGCCGTTGTGCGTGGTCAGCGTCACCCATTCGGCCGCGGCTGCCTCACCATCGGGGTAGTCCTCGGGCCGCGTGCCCGGCAGCATCGCCATGAACTCGTGCAGCGTGTCGGCGTGCTTCTGGTAGGTGATCTTCGGCGCCAGCGGCGGCGGATCGGAGAGGACGTCGTTTTCCAGGTAGATGGACAGGTCGACAAAGCGGCGACTGGGCTTCATAGCGGCTTCTGCATAACGGATCGTCACGACCAGTCCGGTCAGATGGGTTGCGCCAGCGCCATCAGGGACTCGCGCATGATGCGGGCATGTTCATCTTTGTCGCCACCGGCGACCTCGATCTCGCCCAGACGGGCCGAGTTCTCCACCACCATGCGGCAGCGTTCCCAGCGCCTGGACTCGAAGGCCGCGAGTGCATCTTCGACATCGCTGGAGCGGCCCAGCTCTTCGGCCAGCACCAGCGCATCTTCGATGCCGATGCAGGCGCCCGAGGCCAGGTGCGGCGTGGTCGCATGCACGGTGTCGCCGATGAGCACCACTCGCCCACGGAACCAGGGGCGCGGCATCAGCAGACCTTCGAGCGGACGGAAGACGATCTGCGAGTCCGGTCCGATCCGATCGCGGATGGCCTGCAGCAAGGGCGACGGAAAGTCGGCCAGCAGACCGCGCAGCAGGTCCGCAAAATCGGCCGGGTCGACGTGCTCGTTGGTCGGCCGTGGCTCGGTGACGAAGAGGTACATTTCCGTCGCCGATACCGGGTTCACTCCCGGCTTGACCCGCGGACCCATCCACATGGTGGCGGTATCGATCTCTGGTGGACGTGGCACGACCGCACGCCAGACCGCCTGGCCGCTGTACCGAGGCGTCGGTGCCTCGGGGAACACCGCCTGCCGGACCTTGGAATACAGGCCATCGGCCCCGATCACCAGGCCGTAGCGGCGCTGTGTCCCGTCGGTGAAGCCCACGGTCACCCCATCGGCATGCGGCTCGATACGGGTGAAGGTGCAGCCCAGCTTCACGTGGGTGCCCGAGGCCCTCGTGGCCTCGGCCAGGATGCGCGCCAGCACGGGCCGCATGATCGCACCGCCGCCGGGCACGTCGGCCCCCGCCAGGCGGGGTGTGGGCAGCTCGGCGACTTGCGGGCCGTGGGGCAGGCAGATCTTGACACCGTCACTCGCACTGCCGTGCTGCAGGAAGGCATCCAGGATACCCAGTGTGCGGAACGCGCGCAGCGTCGCGCCTCCCAGGCTGATGCCGGCTCCATAGCTGCGCCAGCCGGGGTCGATCTCGACCAGGTCGACCTCGTACCCCTGCTTGCGCAGCTGGATGGCGGCGGACATGCCGGAAAAGCCGCCGCCGATGATGAGGATGGGTTGGGCTTTCATGAGTGCGTCTCGTCGTTCTCGAAGGTGAAGAGATGGATGTCTCCGTCGCGGTGCACATGCAGTTCCACGGGCTTGAGTGCGTCGCCAAGGCAGGGGCCGAGGGTGCAAAGACCGCTGTCGATGTCGAACTGGGCACCGTGGGCTGCGCACACGATACGGTCTCCGGCGGCATTGAGATAGGCATCCTTGCGCCAGGCCAACGGCGTGCCGTGGTGCGGACAGGCGTTGACCCACGCGCGCAGGACCGGTCCGCAGCGAACCACGAACAGGGAGTCCCGGCCGCTGGCGTGTGGGTCGAAGCCACGCGCGCTGCCGTCGGGCAACTCGTCCAGGTGACAGAGGCGCATGACGCTGCGCCTCAGGGCTTGGCGCCCGGGGGAGGGCCGCCGGTGGGTGCCCAGGCCGTGCGGTACTGGAAGAGGAAGGACTGGGATGTGTCGGCACCCATCGCCGCCTCGCGCGCCCTCCAGCCGTCGTCGTGCAGGTCCATGTCGGCGTCGTACTCGACATGGCAGCCCAGCGGCGAGTTGAAGTACCAGAACCAGTTGCTGCCGAACAGGTGTCGTCCCGGACCCCAGAAGCTTTCGTAGCCCTTCTCGACGAAGCGACGGCCGGCCAGCAGCACCTCGGTGGGCCCGCCCATGTGGAAGGTGAAGTGCTCGCAGCCCTTCATGTGCGGCGGCGTCTGGATGAAGAACAGCGTGTGGTGGTCCTGTGTGCCGGCGGGGCGAAGGAACGGACCCACGCCGGTGAAGCGGTCGGTGCAGACGAAGCCCAGACGGTTGTAGAAGGCCTCGGCCCGGGCGGCATCGGGCACGAAGTACACGACGTGCGACAGCGTGCGCGGCAGCGCCGGCATGTCGGGCGTGACGCCGATGCGGTTGGGTCCGCGCCGGGGCGCGGCGCCGGGTGCGTTGACGCTCTCCGACGGCAGGTCGATCGGTCGCCGCACCGTGACCTGGAAGGCCAGCGCAAAACCCATGTCGTCCTGGCAGCGCAGCACGCCACCGTCGCGACTGACCTCACGGTCGCGCCCGAGTTCGGCGGCGATGGCGTCCAGCGTGGCGGCATCGGCCACGCCGTACACCGTCTCGCGCAGCATGCTGGCGGTGCCCATCGCGGGCGGCAGCGAGGCGTCGTCTTTGGCCTTCACGATGACGGCCGTGCCATCCAGTGCCTCAAAGCGGCCAGCGCCTGCATCCTTCAGGCCGTAGTCGGCCAGGTACTGCCGGCAGGCGGCGAGGTCGTCGACGCCAAAAACCAGCGCGTCAGGTCCGATGATGTTCATGGTGCTCCTTGCAAGAATGCGTTCAGATGGTGGCAGTGCGCCCACCCAAGGTTTCCGCCACCCAGTCAGCGATGTACTGGCCCGCGTTGATGCTGTTGTCGAAGCTGGCGTGCTGCACACCACCCTCACGGTCGGTGAAGACTTTCAGTTCGCGTTTGGGGCTGTTGACCAGCTGCTCGTAGGTCCGGTGCGCCCACTTCAGCGGGATCTGCGAGTCCCGCTCTCCGTGTGTCACCAGGAACGGCACCCTGATCTTTTCGACCACGCCGTCCAGGTGCACGTCTTCTGCGATGCGCATGAAGTCGTCGATGTCCTTCGCGCCCCAGACCCAGCACACGTGGGCCCAGTAGTGCGGCACCGGAAAGTCGCCTTCCTTCTCCAGGCGGCGTTTCTGCACGTCGCGCCAGTCGTGGTTGGCGCCCCAGCACACGCCGGCGGCGAATCGCGGCTCCATGGCCACCGCGCGCGGGCAGTAATAGCCGCCCAGCGACACGCCTTCGCAGCCGATGCGTTTCGGATCGACCGCGGGATGCTGCTCGAGCCAGTCGACCACGCGGCTGGCCCAGTGTTCCGTGTCGAAACGCGCGGTCAGGCCTTGCAGTCGCAGCGCCTCGCCGGTACCGGGCTGGTCGACGATCAGTGAGGACACCCCCCGCCTGGCGAGCCACGCAGGCAGACCGACCAGGTACTTCATCTCCTTGGTGGAGTCCAGTCCGTTGAGTTGCACCAGGATGGGCGCGCGCTCGCCAGGCTGCAGACCTTCGGCGGGCAGGTACAACGCCGACAGGTGCCTGCCTTCGTAAGGAATCTCGACGCGCTCGACCCGATCCCCCATCAGCTGCGATCCCCTGAGGAACAAAGCCAGCTCACGCCGGTACAGATCCAGGCGGCCCGGCGCGTCATGGGCCTGCAGTCGCTCGGCGGTGATGAGGTAACTGGCTGCACGGCGGAGTTTCTCGCCCGCCGAAATCAGGCGCCCGCGGGTCTCGTCCTCGAGTGCCAGACCGCAGAGCTGGTCCGCCATCTTGACCCAGGTTTCCTTGAAGGCACGCGTGCCAGCGGCATCGGGCGCCCTGGCCGCATCGTGCAGGGGCGCGCACATCTGCTCGATCTCGCCAATGCGCGCGCCCATTTCAATGGCCAGATCAACCGACAGATTCCAGACATAGTTGGTTGGAAAGTACTTGAACATTTGAATCGGAGTGATGAACAGAGCGAGCCAGTACAGGGGTGATCAGAAGGAAGGGCACTGAACTGCGACCGGACACCATGGGGTGGAACTGACGGGGGCGACCGCCTGCACATGCGCGCCACCCGATCCGGTCATGCAGCACCAGCGTTGAGGCGCTCTACATGGTCGACGGCAACCAGAGAACGAGGGCAGGGAATGCGACCAGCAGGATCAGCTTGACCAGATCGGCCAGGACAAAGGGCATCGCACCCCGGAAGACGGTCGACAGGGGTACGTCCGGCTGCATGCTCTTCATGACGAAAAGGTTGATGCCGAACGGTGGCGTGATCAGCCCGGTTTCCACCACGACCAGCATGATGATTCCCCACCAGACCAGGTCGAACCCCATATTGAGGATCAAGGGTGTGACCACCGGAATGGTGATGATCATGACGGCGAACGAATCCATGACCGAACCCAGCAACAGGTAGACGATCAGGATCAGGGCCACGATCAGGATGGCTGAGAGATCCAAGGCCCCGATGAAGCCGATCAGGAGGTCCGGAACCTGGCTGAGGCCAACGAAGTACGAGAACGCCAGCGCGCCGAAGATCAGCCCATAGACCATCGCCGTCAGCACCGTTGTGTCGCCCATGACGTCCAGCAGACTCGCGCGGTTGAGCTTGCCCCTGGCAGCGGCGATCCCGAACGCCATGATGGCGCCGACGGCGGCAGCTTCCGTGGCCGTGAACACACCGCCATACAGCCCGCTCAGCACGGTGCCGAACAGCAGCATCACGGGGCCCGATTGCTTCAGAGCCGTGACCAGTTCCCCTGCCACTGCAGCAGCGGGCTCGGGCGCGTGGGAGGGATTGAAGCGCACCACCAGCATCACGGTCAGCAGGTAGAACGCCACGGCGATCAAGCCGGGCACCATGGCGGCGATGAACAACGCACCGATCGAGGTCTCGGTCAACAGCGCAAACAGAATGAGCGGTGCCGATGGAGGGATCAACGCACCCAGCGTGCCCCCGGCGGCCACGCAGCCGCTGGCCAGCGCAGGCGAATAGCCCTGCGCCCGCATCTGCGGTATCGCAATCCGTCCGAACGTGGCTGTCGTTGCAAGAGAAGAACCGGTGACCGCACCAAAGCCGGCGCAACCGCCAATGGTGGCCATGGACAGTCCACCTCGAAACCGGCCCAGGCATGCGCCTGCGATCCGATACACATCGTCCGCCAGGCCCGCTTTGGCCGCAAAGCTGCCCATCATCAGGAACAGAGGCAATGCAGCGACCTGGGAGTTGGTGAGAAACCCCACCGACTCCGATGCAAAAACCTTCAGGGCAGGCGCTGTACCCAGAAACAGAATGCAGCCGCCCACGCCCACCATGGCCATGGCGGCCGCCACCGGCATCATGCCCAGCAACATCATCCACAGCGCCACAAAGGCGATGAGCACCGTCATTCCCGGGTTCGAGGCCACCCACGCAGACAGACCCGGCAGGTCGTGCCAGGCATAGGCCAGCAAACCGGCCAAGGCGACGCAAAAGGCCACCAGAACAGCCTTGATCGGCCACGCTGTCGGCGCGGCCTGCGCATCCGTCGTTGCCTCCGCCTTGTGTCGCAAGACATCGAGCACCAGGTAGATGGTCTGGACGAGGGCGGCAACCGACACGAAGAACGCCACCGCGTACATGAACCGGCCAACAGGCAGGCTCAGGATGGTAGTCACCCGCTCGCGCTCGACCATGGCGGCCGCGTGGACCAACAGTTGCTGGGCCAGCAGTGCAAAGAAGACCACCAGCAACAGGGACCCGATCCAGTCCATCCACCGGCGCAGCTGCGGACCCATGCTGGCGGCCAGCAGGTCGACCTTGAGATTGACGCGCATGGCGACCCCGGAGGGCAGGGTGGCCGCCACCGCCACCGCGAACACCATCGCGATGACTTCATTGAAGCCGGCAATCGATGACGCCGTCAGCCAGCGGGCGACCACATCCAGCGTGGTGACAAACGCCACCAGCAGCATGCTGGCCACGCCCAGTCCCGATACGAGCTGCGCGCCCCGTTTCGTCCACTGCTCGATCATCACCAGGGTCGGAGCCTGGGCCAGCCGCACCTGCGCATCGTCACGCATTTCCTGCACCATCATCGTTGTACTCCGGCCCGATGGGTCCATGCCCGGTCAGGTATGAGCCTGTGTCCGGGAGCGGAC
Organism: Hydrogenophaga sp.; assembly: GCA_025458415.1. GTDB lineage: Bacteria > Pseudomonadota > Gammaproteobacteria > Burkholderiales > Burkholderiaceae_C > Hydrogenophaga. The sequence goes on along the minus strand of JALOSN010000008.1, from coordinate 5,297 downwards.
AGCCACGGGTTCAGTTGGCGGCTTCCTTCGTGGCCTTCTCAAGCTGGGCCCTGAATTCGGACAGAACCTTCGCACCGTCGGGTGTGCTGGAGACCCATTCCGACTCGATCTGGGCCGTGCGCTTCTTCCATGCCGCCAGCTGGGCGGGCGTGGGTGAAGCGACCGCCACACCCGGTCTTGCCGAAATGGACTGGCGCGCGGTCTTGGCCTCCTCGACGATCCATTTCCCCAGCGCCACGGACTGCTGGTAACCGGAATGCTTGTTGATGATTTCCTTGGCTTTGTCGCTGAGCTTCTCGTAGGCTGCCCGGCTCATGTAGACAGCGCCCACGCCCGAACCGAACGGAGCCTCCAGGTGGTACTCGGACAACTCCTCGAAGCGGAAGGCGCGAACCGCCGTCCATGGCATCAATCGACCGTCGGCCACCCCGCGCTGCACCGCTTCATAGCTTGAAGCGGCGTTGATCGACAGGGGTACACCACCCAGGGCCTGGATCACTTTGCTGTTGACCGCGCCGCCCGCAATGATCTTGCGACCCGCCAGGTCGTCCACGCTGCCGAGCTTGGACTTGAGGTGCACGGTCGATTGCGGAAACGATGTCATGAACAAGGGAACGATGTCCTTGAGCTCATCCTTGAAGACCCCGGCTTCGTAAGAGCGCCACAAGGCCATCGTGAAGGGCAATGCCGCGTTGGTGGAGACATCGTCCGTGAGGAAGGGCAGTTCAAGAAAACTCAGTCTGGGAAACTGGCCACCGACCTGCGTCAGGACGCCCCAGGTGATGTCCACCACGCCATCGCGCACCCGGTCGTAATGGTTGGAAGGATTGGCCAGCGCCATGCCGTGTCGCAGGTCGATCTTGATGACGCCTGCCCCCTCGTCGTTGATCTTCTTCGCCCAGGCCTCGAATGGCCCCGTGGCAATGGCGCTGCGCGGCGGGCTTGCTGTCGCGAACACCAGCGTCTTCTCCTGGGCAGACACGGGCGAACCCAGCATGAGCGCAGCGGCGCTGGCCATCACGACGCCGATGGCTCTGGCAGTCTGTCGGATCTGGGGCCACAGGGAACCCATTTTCTGTGTGTGCATGACTGGTCTCCTTAAGGATGTTTTGACTCAACGCACCGGCTTCAATGCGATGGCGTCGAAATGGCGCTGACAATATCGAGAATCGAGCCAGCAGAGAAGCAAAAAAACCCACGACCCGTTTCAAGACCGGAAATCCGAAAGCCCTGCTTGGAGAGTGACGGGTCGTGGAGGAATCGGGCGAAACAAGGCATGGTCGTCATGTCCTCACCACTTCTGACGTCGCAGGCCTTGTGGGAGGGTTGGCGCTGACAGTCGACCCCGACCCCGGTGGCAACCCGTTGGATGCCAGACAGGTCGAGGTCACCATGCCGTTGGTGCAATGCATCAGTAGGCACAGACCGTCAGAACGCGTGTCGCACGCCGACCATGTAGCTGTTGGCGGTGCCCACCGGCAGCCTGTCGTTGGCGAGCACGCCATACAGACTGGTTCTGCGCGAAAGATTGTGGATGTAGGCCATGCTGGTCGTGGTCCGGACCGAATCGGCGCCCGCGTCCCGGGTGGTCTTGGCTCGGGCCCATGCCACCTGCAGTTGACCGGAAGCACCGATGGGCGCCGTCACACCCAGGTGGGGTGTCTTCGTGGAGGTACCTTCGAGCTTGTCCTCGTGGTCCGTGTACTGGGCAAACAGCCTGACCACCTTGAGGTCGTAGCTGCCGCCAAGCACATACCAGTTCTGGTCCTGAATGGCCGGCTCATCAGGCGACGGCTGATGCCCTGTGGTGGCCACAGCGGCGGTCAGCAGCAGCGGTCCACCCCGGTACACCACGTTGGCAAAGTAATTGTTGTCGCCACGTTCCTCGCCCAGTTGCGCGGACACCGAGGCGGTCACACCGCCCAGCGCGGGCGAGGTGTAGGAGATGGAGTTGGGCAGCGCCGAGTCCACGCCCATGTAGCCACGTGTGCTGCCGTTGTACTGCTGGCGCATGGTGGGAGAGAACAGCGAATTGGGGCCCATCGCGCTGGACAGAATCATCGACTGCCAGGCCGGGTTGGCGCTCAGCCCGAGCTTCACATCGCCGAACTTGCCCGCCAGACCCACCCATGCGGCCCGGGAAAAGAAGGGGTCTTGTGGCGGCCCAGGAGGGCCAAAGCGTCCACTCTGGCCCGTGTCGGCCCGCACGAAGGACTCGAACTGGAACTGGGCCCGCAAACCGTCGCTCAGTTGCTCGGTGCCTCGCAAACCGATGAAGCTGGTCGTCAGCCCCCCGTTTTGCATCCGGGTACCTCCCACAATGGGTGCACCGGGAGGACCCGGGGGCTGCGACTCGATGCGACCCACGCCCAGATCGATCGTGCCGTACAGCTGCACGGACGGCGCCTGGGCACCTGCTGCGGGCGGCCCCCCCTGGGCCTGCGCCTGTCCCAGGTGGCCTGCAAGACCGACCAGCCCCACCGCCATCACGCATGCGCGTGCCTTGAACGTGTTGTCTTTCATTTGCGTCTCCTATTGATGTATGGACCTGGCAAAGCCAGTCGAACTTGAACCAACGCTGCCGATGTGCCGGCCATGATCTGCCCCGAAATCCGGTCGCCTGAACACACCGGGCGCAACGGCGCGGCACCCCACCGCATGGCCCCTTCGTCGATCCGGAAGACTTGATCCAGATCAAACGTGGCGTGACTGTAGGGACTGGGAAGTACCCTGGGAAATGGGTTGTGCGAATCCTTTCCATCGACCAACGAAATATCAGGGCTAACCCTGATCCCGGTCCTGGCGCGCAAGACACCGGGTGCGAATGAGGCAAACTTGCCGGCCACCCGACCATGCGATTCAAGAAACTCGACCTCAACCTGCTTGTTGCGCTGGACGCCCTTCTGACCGAGAAGAACGTGACGCGGGCCGGCGAACGCGTGTTCCTGAGCCAGTCCACGATGAGCAACGCGCTGTCGCGACTGCGCGATTACTTCGACGACGACCTGCTGGTGCAGGTGGGTGGACGCATGGAGCTCACGCCCCGGGCCGAGATGCTCCAGGATGCGGTGCGTGACGTGCTGGTGCGCATCGACACCACGGTGGCGACGCAGCCAGCCTTCGATCCCACGACGTCCGAGCGCGAGTTCACCCTGTTCGTCTCGGACTACTCCATGGAAGTGCTGATACCCGGCATGCTGGCGCTGGCCCACCAGCGCGGCAGCCAGGTCCGCTTCAACTTCAAGCCCCAGGTGGGCCAGCCCCACCGCCACCTGGAGCGGGGGGAAGCCGATCTGCTGATCATTCCGGAGAACTTCTGCTCACCGGATCACCCGCTGGACCGCATTTTCGAAGACCGCTTCGTCTGCGTCGTCTGGCGGGACAGTCCGCTGGCGCAAGGCGAGATGACGTTGGAGCGCTACATCCGGGCACGCCACGCCTCGATGCGCCCGCCCGACGGTGCCATGCCTGTTTTCGACACCTGGCTGGCCAGGGACCACGGATTGACCCGCGACATCGGCTTGAGCACCTACAGCTTCAGCGCCGTGCCCCACCTGGTGGTCGGCACCGACCTGATCGGCACGGTACACGCCCGGCTGGCCAGCCAGCTGCAGGGGCGGCTGCCCATCGAGATCCGTGAGTTCCCGATACCCATGAAGCGATTCCACCAGGCGATGCAGTGGCACAAATACCGCACGCGCGATCCAGGCCTGATCTGGCTGCGCGATCTGTTGCACCAGGCCGGCAATGCGCTGGAGCCGGGACTGGACTGAGCGGTCAGGGAATCGCCGCGAAGCGCTGCTCCATCTCGCGCCGCACAGCCTTGCGCACCTCGGCCGCCGCGTGCCGGCGGCGCTCATCGGGGGTGAAGGGCCTCAGGGCCGGCACCGGCGTCGGTTTGCCGGCCTCGTCCACCGCCACCATGGTGAAGAAGCAGCTGTTCACATGCCGGTTGGCCTGGGTGCGGATGTTCTCGGCCATCACCTTGATGCCGATCTCCATCGACGAACTGCCGGTGTGGTTCACCGAGGCGAGGAAGGTCACCAGCTCGCCGACGTGGATGGGCTGGCGGAACATCACCTGGTCCACACTGAGCGTGACCACATAGGTGCCCGCATAGCGGCTGGCACAGGCATAGGCCACCTGGTCGAGCAGCTTCAGGATGGTGCCGCCGTGCACATTGCCGGAGAAGTTGGCGGTGTCGGGCGTCATCAGCACGGTCATGCTGAGCTGGTGGGCGGGCAAGGTCATGGACGGATGGCGACAGCGAGCGGGTCGGGAACGGCATTGTGAACGCATCCGCAGTCGCATGCACCGTGCCAGCCACACCGGGAGCCGCACCGCCGTTCGTCGGCCGCCGCTTCAGCCCCCGTCAACACGGCCGAATAAACGCCCATGAGCCTTCCCATCACCTCCGGTACATCGGTCCTGGGCACCGCCCTGAGCGGCATGCGGGCCGCCCAGCTTCGGCTGGACAGCAGCGCGCACAACGTGGCCAACGTGCAGACGCCCGACTTCCGGCGCCAGGTGGTGACCCAGTCCGCCCGCCCTGATCAAGGTGGCGTTGACGCCCGGGTCGAGCGCGAGCCCGACGGCCTTGCTCCAGGGACCGACGGTTTTGGCCGGCTGGCCGAAGACCTGGTGGGACAGCGCCTGAGCCTCTACAGCTTCGAAGCCAACCTGCGCACGGTCCAGGCCCATGACCGCATGCTGGGCGCTCTGCTGGACACGAAGGCCTGAGTCTGCCGTGGCATGACCGGCCGGGCAGCGCCCCGGCTGTCAGCGCATCGGGCGCTGCCCGTCGTTCTTGCCACGGCCCTTGGTCTCGACCTTGAGGATCTCGCCGGTGCGGCCATCGACATACAGCTCGGCACGAAGGCCCGCACTGTCGCGTGCCTCGACCTCGTACAGCTTGTCGCTCTTGCGCTCGATTTCGCGAATCTCGGTGTAGCCTTGCTTCATCACCGCATCGCTGATCTGGCCGAAGCCCAGCACCGGGCCGGCCGGCGGCGTGACCTGGGCCAGCGCGGTGCCGGTGCCGACGGCAATCAGGCCGGCCAGCAGGGCGGCGTTCAGGCGGTTGCGGGGGGTATTGACGGTGTGGCGCATCGCGGACTCCTGGGGTTGGGTGGTGTGAATCGATGAATGACAGTGTGCCCGCCGGCCCCTGAACGGTTCATGAACGGCGCGTTCATGGTTTGTTCAAATTCGCTGTGGCATGCTCATGCCATGCTGCTGCTTTCACGCCACCGTCGCCAGCTGCTGGCCGCCCTGGCCCTGGCGCCGCTGGCGGCGCT
>JALOSN010000137.1 GCA_025458415.1 Hydrogenophaga sp. | reverse complement strand
AAGCGCGCCATGGATGGTAAGGCCGAAGCCCTGTTCTTCGACAGTGTGCAGCCGGGCGTCGAGCTGGCCGCCGGCCTGCAGAAGGCGCTGGACGAGGCCGTTGCCAAACTGCCCATCCCCAAGGTCATGAGCTACCAGCTCGAAACCGATTGTGAACTGCCGGGCTGGAGCAGCGTGAACTTCGTGCGCCCGGCGCACGGCCTGGTGGCACTGCACGGCGCCGACGTGGTGCCGGTCAAGGCGCTGGGCCTGACCGCGGGCAACGCCACGCACGGCCACCGCTTCGAGGCCACCATGGACCCGGTGCCGCTGGCCGATGCCGACAGCTACGCCGCGACGCTGGCAACAGACGGCGCTGTGATCGCCTCGTTTGCCGAGCGCAAGGCCGAGATCGCGCGCCAGCTGGCCGCCGCGGCCGCCCAGGTCGGTGGGGGTTGCCAGCCGATCGAGGACGACGCGCTGCTCGACGAGGTGACCGCGCTGGTCGAGCGCCCCAACGTGCTCATCTGCGAGTTTGAAAAGCAGTTCCTGGACGTGCCGCAGGAGTGCCTGATCCTGACGATGAAGGCCAACCAGAAGTACTTCCCGCTGCTGGACGCCCAGGGCCGGCTGACCAACCGGTTCCTGGTGGTCAGCAACATCCGCCCGGACGACGCGAGCGCGGTGATCGGCGGCAACGAGCGCGTGGTGCGCCCGCGCCTGGCCGACGCCAAGTTCTTCTTCGACCAGGACCGCAGGAAGACGCTGGAAAGCCGCGTGCCGGCCCTGTCCAAGGTGGTCTACCACAACAAGCTGGGCACGCAGGGCGAACGCATGCGGCGCGTTCGCTGCTGGCCGCGCGCCTGGCCAAGACCGACCTGGTGACCGACATGGTGGGCGAGTTCCCCGAGCTGCAGGGCATCATGGGCGGCTACTACGCGCGCCACGACGGCCTCTCCGAAGACATCGCCTTCGCGATCGAAGACCACTACAGGCCGCGCTTCGCGGGCGACGAGCTGCCGCGCACCCAGACGGGTGTGGTGGTGGCGCTGGCCGACAAGCTGGAGACCCTGGTGGGCATGTTCGGCATCGGCAACCTGCCGACCGGCGACAAGGATCCGTTCGCGCTGCGTCGCCACGCACTGGGCGTGATCCGCATGCTGGTCGAGAAGGACCTGCCGCTGCAGCTGACCGCTTTGTTGTCCGCCGCGGTGCCGGCCTTTGGCGACAAGATCAGTGATGCCACTCCGGCCCTGGCCGACTTCATCTACGACCGCCTCGCCGGCGGTCTGCGCGAGCAGGGCGCCAGCGCGCAGGCGGTGGACGCCGTGCTGGCCCTGCGCCCGCAGCGGCTGGCCGACGTGACCCAGCGCCTGCAGGCCGTGCGTGCCTTCGCCGCGCTGCCCGAAGCCCCTGCACTGGCCGCGGCCAACAAGCGCATCGGCAACATCCTCAAGAAGTCCGAAGGCGAGGGTGCTGTGGTCAACCCGACGCTGTTTGCCGAGCCGGCCGAGAAGGACCTGTACGCCGCGATGCAGGCCACCGTGCCCGCCGCCAACGCACAGTTCGACACGGGCGATTACACCGCCAGCCTGCAGGCACTGGCCGCGCTGCGCACGCCGGTGGACGCCTTCTTCGACGGCGTGATGGTGAACGCCGACGACCCGGCGCTCAAGGCCAACCGCCTGGGGCTGCTGAAGTCGCTGCACGAGGCCATGAACCGCGTGGCCGATCTGTCGCGCCTGGCTTCATGACCACCCCCACGCTCCGCCGCTTCGCGGGTCGCTGCCCCCCAAGGGGGCTGACCTTGCTTGGGGCGGCCCTGCGCTGCGGTCGAGTTGCCCCCATGCTCCGCGGCCGCGGCACCATCTGAGGAGAGGAGCACCGCATGAAACTGCTGATCCTTGACCGCGACGGCACGCTCAACCGCAGCCGCGATGACTATGTGGCTTCGCCCGAGGAGTGGGAGGCCCTGCCCGGTGCGCTGGAGGCGGTGGCGCGCCTGAACCAGGGCGGCTGGCGGGTGGTGCTGGCCACCAACCAGAGTGGTCTGGGCCGTGGCATGTTCGACATGGCCTCGCTCAATGCCATCCACGCCAAGATGCACCGCCAGCTGGCGGCGGCCGGTGCGCGGGTGGAAGCGGTGTTCTTCTGTCCGCATGCGCCCGAGGACGCCTGCAACTGCCGCAAGCCGGCACCCGGCCTGTTCCACCAGATCGGCGAACGTTTCGGCCTGTCGCTTCCGATGATGCCGGCCGCCGGCAATGCGCTGCGGCATGTGCAGGCCGCCGCCGCCGCCGGCTGCCCGACCCACCTGCTGCTGACCGGCAAGTCCGAGCACCTGAGAGGGCGCGTGGGCCAGGCGGCCGACGCGGACCTGGCCAGCTTGCTGCCCGAATTGCCGCCCGGCACCCGGCTGCACGAGGACCTCTCCGCCTTCGTCTACTGGTTGCTGGCCCAGGATGACCCGCTGCCCCAGGCGGCACCGATCCCTGCCTCGGGCACCTGATGTTCCGCACCTCGCCGTACGGCCTGTCCGTCATTGCATTTCCGTTGTTGTCCGAGCCCCTGTCGCCATGAACCTGCTCCGATCCCTTCTTCACATGCTGGTCATGGTGGTCACGGTCATGCCCTGGGCCCTGGCGGTTCTGGTGGCGGCGCCATTTCTCAGCAGCACGCAGATCTACTGGATGTGTGTCGGCTGGCTGCGGCTGGCCGTGCGCAGCGGCGAACTCATTCTGGGCATCCGCAACCGCATCACCGGCTACGAGAACCTGCCGGTGGGCAGCACCGACCCCGCCATCCTGCTGGTCAAGCACCAGTCCACCTGGGAAACCTTCTGCATGCCCACGCTGATGCCACACCCGCTGGCCTACGTGTTCAAGAAGGAGTTGCTCTATGTGCCTTTCTTCGGCTGGGCGATGGCCCGCATGGACATGATCCACATCGACCGCAGCAAGCGGGCGGAGGCGTTCAACAAGGTGGTCAAGCAGGGGCAACGGCTGCTCGACCAGGGCACCTGGGTGATCATGTTCCCCGAAGGCACCCGCATTGCACGCGGGCAACAGGGCGCCTACAAGAGCGGCGGTACGCGGCTGGCGGTGGCCACCGGGGCCCCGGTGATTCCGGTCGCGGTGACCTCGGGTCGCTGCTGGCCGCGCAAGGCGCTGATCAAGCGGCCTGGCACGGTGGATTTCTCGATCGGTCAACCGATCCCCAGCCAGGGGCGTGAGCCCGACGAGCTGATGCGCGAGGTCGAGGCCTGGATCGAGGCCGAGATGCGGCGCCTGGATCCGGAGGCCTATCGGTGAAGACGCCAGCGCCCATGCAGCGGTTCGTGCAGCTGGCGCTGGATTTCCTTTCGGCCGGCGACGCGCCTGTGGTCGAGGCCTCGCCTGCGCCTGTGCGCGACTCCTCGCCGCCGGTGACCGCGGAACCCATGGATGTGGTGTTCAGGCAGGGTGTCTGGCAGCACCCTCGCGCCAACCGGCGCGTGCAGCTGGCGGGCTGCGAGGTGGCCTATGAATTCAAGCGGGGCAAGCGCCGCACCATCGGGTTGTCGGTCGGTCAGGACGGTCTGAGTGTGCGCGCGCCGCGCTGGACGCCGGTGGGCGAGGTGGACAGTCTGCTGCACAGCAAATCGGAATGGGTGCTGGACAAGCTGCAACGCGCGCGGGAGCGGTCACTGCAGCTGGCCCAGGCGCGCACGGTCTGGGCCGACGGCGCGACATTTGACTGGCTGGGACGGCCGGTGCGGTTGCAGCTGGATCCGACACACGGATTCCGTCAGGCGGGGGCCGAGCTGGCTGGGGCGGACCATCCGGCCGACGGTGCTGCGCCCGTCCCCATCCTGCGTCTGGGCCTGTCGGCTTCGGCCAGCGAAGCGCAGATCCGCGATGCCGCCCACGCCTGGCTGATGCGGGAGGCTCGGCGGGTGTTCGAGCAGCGGCTGGCGCATTTTGCGCCCTTGCTGGGCGTGCAGTGGCGCGCGCTACGCCTGTCCAGTGCAGGTACCCGCTGGGGCAGCGCCAGTGCGGACGGCACCATCCGGCTGAACTGGCGGCTGGTGCACCTGAGCCTGGACATGATCGACTATGTGGTGGTGCACGAACTGAGCCATCTGCGCCACATGGACCACAGCCCGCAGTTCTGGGACGTGGTGGCCAGCGTGATGCCCGACCATGCCGAGCGCCGCCGGGCGCTGCGCGAGTCGCCCCTGGCGGCCGGCGGCTGACGCCTCCTTCCTTGGCGCTCAGGCGTCTGGCAGCACGGCGGTGACCTCGATCTCGATCTTGGCCCGGTCTTCCATCAGCCCGGCGACCTCGATGCAGGTCATGGCCGGGAAGTTCTTGCCCATGACCTCGCGGTAGACCGTGCCCAGTTCGCGCAGGCGGCCGTTGTATTCGTCGCGGTCGATCACGTACCAGGTCATGCGTACCATGTGCTCGGGGCCTGCGCCGGCGCAGGCGAGCACATCACGCACGTTCATCAGTGTCTGGCGCGTCTGGTCGATGAAGTCGTCGCTTTCGAAGACCTGGGCGCCGTTCCAGCCGATCTGGCCTCCGACGAAGACCAGTGTGCCGCGCGCTGCCACACCGTTGGCGTAGCCCTTGGGTTGCGCCCAGCCGGGCGGTTGCAGGATGTTCATGTGGATTCCTTGGCCATCTGGCGCAGGGCGAAACGTTGCAGCTTGCCGGTCTCGGTGCGGGGCAGGCGCTCGACGAACACCACCTGACGCGGGTACTTGTAAGGGGCCAGGTTGTGCTTGACATGGTCCTGCAAGGCCTTGACCTGTGCAGCGTCGGGCTCCTGCCCGGGTTTGAGCACCACATAGGCCAGGATGACCATGCCGCGTTCATCGTCGGGTTTGCCCACCACACCACACTCGGCCACCGCCGGATGCAGCAGCAGGCAGGCTTCCACTTCGGGCCCGGCCACGTTGTAGCCGGCGGTGATGATCATGTCGTCCGTGCGGGCCTGGTAGATGAAGTAGCCGTCCTCGTCCTGCTGGAAGGCGTCGCCCGGGAAGTTCCAGCCACCTTGCACGTAGTTGGTCTGGCGGACGTCATCGAGGTATTTGCAACCCGTCGGCCCCTTGACCGCCAGCCGACCCACCTGGCCGCGCGGCAGTTCCTGGCCGTCGTCGCCCACGATCTTCGCCTGATAGCCCGGCACCACCTTGCCGATGGCGCCGCGCTTCACGTCCTCGGGGGCGGCCGAGATGAAGATGTGGAACATCTCGGTGGCGCCGATGCCGTCGAGCATCTCGATGCCGCTGGCCTCTTTCCACAGCTGGCGCGTGGCGTCGGGCAGGCCCTCGCCCGCGCTCACACTGATGCGCAGCCGACCGATGCCCAGCTGCCGTGCAAACGGTGCCATCTGGCGGTAGAAGGTGGGGGCGGTGTAGCAGATGGTGGCGCCCACCTGGCCGATCAGCCGGACCATGGCTTCGGGGCGAGCCCATCACGATGTCGTCCGGCGTCGCGCGCAACACATGGCGCGGCCAGGTTTCGCAGGCCGCGATCAGGTCGCGGTGGGTGTGCACCGCTGCCTTGGGGCTGCCGGTGGTGCCGGAGGTGAAGGCCAGCAGCGCGATGTCGTCGGCACTGGTGGGGCAGGGGGTGATGGTGTCGCTGGTGCGGCGGGCCATGGCCTCCAGCGAATCCGGCAGGGCCACCGTGGCGTCGCCGGTGTTGAAGAGGCACAGCGGCAGGGTGGCCGTGTCCGGGTTCTGCGCCAGTGCGGCCTTGAGCTCTTCCTGCAGCTTCACATCGCACAGGGCGGCCGAGGGTCTGGCCTTGTCGATGATCGCCTTCAATTCGGTGGCGCGCAGCAGCGGCATTGTGGCCACCGCGATCAGCCCGCTCTGCACCACCGCCAGCCAGGCCAGCCCCATGGCCACCGAGTTGCCCCCGCGCAGCAGCACCCGGTTGCCGGGCTGCAGACCCAGACCGGCCAGCACGTGGGCCAAGCGGTTTACCTCGTCCCGGGCCTGGGCATAGGTCAGCGTGCGTTCATCGCTGCGCAGGAAAGGCCGGTCCGCGTGGCCCTGGGCCATGGCCCGCTCGAACAACCACTGCACCGCGTTGAGCTGGGCCGGCAGTGCCTGAAGCTCGGGCATGTCGTAGCGGAGGTCCGGCCACTGGTCATGGGGTGGCAGGCGGTCGTGCACGAAGCGGTCGGTCTGGGCTGACGGGTGAGGGGCCATGTCGGTCTCCGGATCAGGCCTTCAGGGCGTGTTTGCCAAGGATGAGCAGCTGCACTTCGCTCGCATGTCGCGGTAGAGGTGTTCGACCACGTTGCCCACTTGCACGCCCCGGCCGCCGAACATCTGCAGCGCCATGTCGATCACTTTCTGGGCGTTCTCGGTGGCGGTCAGTTTCGCGCTGGCCGCTGCGGCGGTGTAGGCCGAGGTGCCGGCGCCACTGGCGCTGCTGCGGTCACGCATCCAGGCGGCGCGGTAGGTCAGCAGGGCGGCGGCGTCGATGAGGGCGCTCATTTCGCCGAGACGGGCCTGGGTGAGCTGGAAGTCGGCCAGCGTCTGGCCGAACATCTGGCGGTTCCGGGCGTGCGTGACCGCCTCGGCCAGGGCGCGGCGCGCCATGCCCAGGGCGGCTGCCGCGACCGAGGCGCGGAAGATGTCGAGCGTCTGCATGGCCAGCTTGAAGCCGCCGTCCACCTCGCCCAGCAGGGCATCGCCGGGCAGCCGGCAACCATCGAACCGCAGCGTGGCCAGCGGGTGCGGGGCCATCACATGGATGTGCTCGCTTGCGTCCAGTCCGGGCCGGTCGGCATCGACGATGAAGGCGCTGATGCCGCGCGCGCCGCCATCGGCCCGGGTGCGGGCAAAGGTCACGTAGAAGTCGGCCATGCCGCCGTTGCTGATCCAGGTCTTGCTGCCGTCGAGCTGCCAGGCATCGGCATGCGCCGTGGCCCGGGTGCTCATGGACGCCACATCCGACCCGGCTTCGGGTTCGCTGAGCGCAAAGGCCGCAATCTTCTGACCCGCCGCCACGGCGGGCAGGTACCGTTGCTGCTGAGCCGGTGTGCCGGCCAGCGTGATGCTGCCGCTGCCCAGGCCCTGCATGGCGAAGGCGAAGTCGGCCAGGGGTGAGTGGAAGGCCAGGGTCTCGCGCAGGATGACCAGGGCGCGCGAATCGAGCTTCTCCAGCGCACCACCGTGCGCTGCGGACACGCACCAGCGCAGCCAGCCGGCTTCGCCCAGGCGGCGCACCCATTCGCGGCAGGCGGCACGGTCATCGCTTTCATCCACCTGCTGGGCCGCGACCCAGTCCTGCAGCTCGGCCGCCAGGGTGCGGTGGTGGTCCTCGAAGAAGGGCAGGTCGAGGTGGTCCCGCGCGGGGCGCAGTGTGGTGAGGGCGGCGGCAGTGCTCATCAGTCGCCCTCGAAGACCGGCCGCTGTTTCGCGGCAAACGCCTCGTAGGCGCGGCGGAAGTC
>JALOSN010000136.1 GCA_025458415.1 Hydrogenophaga sp. | reverse complement strand
ACCCGGGATGCGGCATTGAAATCGATCGACGATGCGCGCAAGACCATCGATGCCGAGTGGTCCGCCTACCTGGCCACGCAACTGGTGCCCGAGGAAACCGCCCTCGTGGCCGAGTTGGCGCCCCTGAAGGCCCGAATGGATGGGGCCGTACAGCAGTTTCGTGCCATGGTGGCGGCCAATGATGTGGATGCCGTTCGGGCCTTCGCCGCCGGCCCGCTTTACCCGACGGTGGACCCGATGCAGGATGTCATCGGGCGCCTGATGGGGGTGCAGCTGGACGTTTCGCGCCAGGTTTACGAGGCGTCGGTGGCGGCTGGCGAACGTCAGCTGCTGGTGAGCCTGGGGATGACCGTGGCCGCCTGTGTGGTCGCAGGCCTCATGGTCGGCTGGATTTCCAGGCGCATCCACCGCGAGCTCGGCGGCGAACCACACGAGGTGCGATCGGTGGCCAACGACGTGGCGGCCGGTGATCTCACCGAGCACTTCACCGTGCCTGCATCCGACCAGGACAGCGTCATGGCGTCCATGGCACGCATGCGGAACAACCTTTCCGGTATCGTGCGATCGGTGCGGGAAAGCGCCGACCAGCTCGTCAGGGCGTCGTCGGAGATTGCACAGGGCAACCATGACCTGAGCCAGCGCACCGAAGAGCAGGCCAGTGCGCTGGAACAGACGGCCGCTTCCATGGAGCAGATCGGCAGCACCGTCCAGTCCAATGCCACCCATGCCCAGGAGGCCCACGCGCTGGCACAGTCGGCCACCGAAGTGGCCGAGCGCAGCGAACAGGCGGTGCGCGATGTGGTCCGGACCATGCAGGGTATAGACCAGGGCAGCCGTCGCATTGCCGACATCACCTCGGTGATTGACGGCATCGCTTTCCAGACCAACATCCTGGCCCTGAACGCGGCGGTGGAGGCTGCGCGTGCGGGCGAGCAGGGTCGCGGGTTTGCCGTGGTGGCCGGTGAGGTACGAACCTTGGCCCAGCGCAGCGCTGAAGCTGCCCGAGAAATCCGCCAGCTCATTGGTGGCAGCGTGGATCAGGTGGCGCAAGGTGTTGCTCTGGTGCACAGCTCGGGTGAGACCATTCACCAGGCGGTCACGTCCATTCACCAGCTCGGACAGCTGATCGCCGATATCGCGCATGCATCGCGCGAGCAGAACGACGGCGTCGGTCAGGTGGTGACTGCGGTTTCGCAACTGGACCAGACCACCCAGCAGAATGCGGCCCTGGTCGAGCAGAGCTCAGCGGCCGCCAGCAGCCTGCACGACCAGGCGGAATCGCTGGTACGGTCGGTCGCCTACTTCAGGACGGCAGCGGCCTGACATGGGTCCGGCACCGCGCGCCGGGCACCACGGGTCGGCCAGTTCGGGACGCCCGGATCAACGGTTGCAGACCACCAGCACCTTGAGGGCACGGTCGGCCGACACGTCGGCAAACGCCGTCGGGTTGGGCAGGCGCTGCGCCATCACCAGCGTTGGCGCTTCGATGGCCAACTGGTCGCGCAGGAACTGTTCGGGGATCTCCGGCGCGTTCAGGCAGAGCAGGGCACGGCCGCCGGGCTTGAGCAGGTCCGGCAGGCGGCGCAGCAGGCGTGGCCAGTCCTTGGCGGCGACGAAGCTGCCTTTCTGGTAGCTCGGTGGGTCGGCGATCACGAGGTCGTATGGACCCATGCGCGTGACCTTGCCCCAGGAGCTGAACAGGTCGTGCGCGAGGAACTTGGCGCGGCCGTGGATGCCGTTGAGCTGGTGGTTCTGCTGGCCGGTGGTGAGCGCGCCCTGGGCCATGTCGAGGTTGATGACTTCCTTGGCGCCGCCCTGTAGCGCGGCCACGGAGAAGGCGCAGGTGTAGGCGAACAGGTTGAGCACTTTGGCGCCTTGTGCGTGGGCGCGCACCCAGCGCCGGCCCTCGGCCATGTCGAGGAACAGGCCGTGGTTCTGGCCGCGCTGCACCTGCACGCGGTAGCGCGCGCCGTCTTCGCTGACCACATGCGGGTCCGGCACGCCGCCGGCCAGGACGTCGGTGACCGGGCGGCTCACCGGGCCGTCGGGCTGGCGGCGCTGGAACACCCAGTTCAGCGGCTGGCCGGGTGCGATCTGCGCCTGCCGTGCGGTCAGCGCGGCGCCGATGGCCTGGGTTTCGGCGTCGGTCGCTTCGCCGAACTTGGTGAGCACCCACACGGGCGGGTACCAGTCGAGTGCCCAGTCTTCGCAGCCGGGGTGCAGGCCGCCGCGGCCGTGGAACAGGCGTTGGGCATCGGGGCCGGGTGTGGCGTGGGCGATCGCGTCCAGCAAGGCGTTCATGCGATCAGTCCCCCAGCCACTCACCCAGCGGCGGCAGGCCGTGGCGCACCCGCGCCTTGTTGCAGCCGTAGCTGCCCTCGTCGAGTTCGGCACAGGGGCGCGGGCGGTGTTCGTAGATGCGGCACAGCGCGAGCGTGCCCAGCTCGCCTTCCAGCGCCACGCAGCGGATGGGCACCTCGCCCGTGCCACGCATGCGGCAGGTGGCGCCGTTGACCACCTCGGTCAGCGCTTCGGGCACGGTGCCGCCCAGGCTGTCGAGTTCGTAGACCGAAAACTCGACGCGGTAGCTGTGGCAACAGGCGCCGCAGGTGGTGCACGCAGACACGGTCTCAGCCATGGGACAGCGGTTCCAGCCCGTGGCGGCGGCGGGCCTGCGCGCAGGCGTCGCTGCCTTCCTCGAACTCGCGGCAGGGGCTGGGCCGCCATTCGTAGATACCGCAGATGGCCTTCTCACCAACCGGTCCGACCAGCGCAGCGCAGCGCGGGCGGCCGTGGTCGGTGCCGCGCATCCGGGCCGTGTGGTCGGTCACCGGCACCCACAGGCCATCGGGCACGCTGCCGCCTTCGGATTGGGTCTCCTGCACGGAGAAGTCCACGCGGAAGCTGGCGCAGCAGGCGCCGCAAGTGGTGCAGGCGCTCACGGGCCTACCCACCGTGCGACGCGATGCGGGCGATGCGGCGCAGGCCGTAGTCCATCTGCCAGAAGCGGCCGGCCAGACCGAAGGCCACCTCGCGGCCGGGCACTTCGCCCAGCAGGGCGAAACTGTGAAAGCCGAAGGGGCGCGTGGGCAGGGTGTTGCGCGAGAGACCGAGCGCGCGCAACAGGCGACTGGGCGTTTCCCGCAGGGCAATGGCCCGGGCGATCAGCGGATCGTCTGCGCTCAGGCCGGGCACGATGCTGGCGTAGGCCCGCGCAGGCGACACGCCGTCGAGCACCAGGGCATGCCGTTCAGCGAACTGCCATTCGGGGAGCAGACGGTGGATCAACTCCATGCGGCGGGCCGCTGCGATCAGGCCAGGTGGCCCAGCAGCAGGTACTCCATCAGCGCCTTCTGCACGTGCATGCGGTTCTCGGCCTCGTCCCAGACCACGCTCTGCGGGCCGTCGATGACCTCGGCCGTCACTTCCTCGCCACGGTGGGCGGGCAGGCAGTGCATGAACAGCGCGTCGGGCTGGGCCACGGCCATCATGGCTTCGTCCACGCACCACTGCTTGAAGGCCGCGCGACGGATCTCGTTCTCGGCCTCGTAGCCCATGCTGGTCCACACGTCGGTGGTGACCAGATCCGCACCGCGGCAGGCTTCCTTCGGGTCGCTGAACACCTTGTAGCAGGCCGGGTTGGATATGCCGGCCAGTTTCGCGTCCACCTCGTAACCGCTGGGCGTGCTCACGTGCACCGTGAAGCCCAGCAGCTCGGCCGCCTGCAGCCAGGTGTTGGCCATGTTGTTGCCATCGCCCACCCAGGCCACCACCTTGCCCTTGATGGCGTCCAGCGGGTCGCCACTGGCGGCCGGGCGGTACTCGGTCAGGGTGAACAGGTCGGCCAGGATCTGGCAGGGGTGGAACTCGTTGGTCAGGCCGTTGATGACCGGCACGCGCGAGTACTGCGCGAACTTCTCGATCTTGTCCTGCCCGAAGGTGCGGATCATCACGATGTCGACCATGCGGCTGATGACGCGCGCACTGTCTTCAATGGGTTCGGCGCGGCCGAGCTGGCTGTCGCCGGTGGTCAGGTGCACCACCGAGCCACCCATCTGGTACATCCCGGCCTCGAAGCTCACGCGGGTGCGCGTGCTGGCCTTCTCGAAGATCATCGCCAGCGTGCGGTCGGGGTCGGCGAAGGGCTGGTACTTCTCTACCGCCTTGAACTTGGCCTTGATGAAGGCGGCACGGCGAAGGAGGTAGCCGTACTCGACAGTGCTGAAGTCCTTGAACTGCAGGTAATGGCGGATGGACATGGGTGGCTTTCTCAGGCGTTCTCCGCCAGGAACTGTTCGATGATGGGCAGCAGACGGGCCACGATCTCGTCGGCCTCGGCACCGCTGATGACCAGCGGGGGCACCAGGCGGATCACGTTGTCGGCCGTGACTGACAGCAGCAGGCCGGCGTCGGCCGCTCGCTGGGTGATCACCCCACAGGGCTTGTCGAGTTCGATGCCGATCATCAGACCCTGTCCGCGCACCTCTTTCACACCCTTGCGGTTCATCAGGGCGGTCAGCAGCCGGGTCTGGATCAGCGTGCCCATCCTGGCGGCGTTCTCCAGCAGGCCGTCTTCCTCGATGATGCGTATCGTTTCCACCCCCGCCCGCATGGCCAGCGGGTTGCCGCCGAAGGTCGTACCGTGGTTGCCGGGGCCGAAGATGCCGGCGGCCTTCGGGCCGGCGACGACGGCGCCGATCGGCACGCCCGAGCCCAGGCCCTTGGCCAGCGGCATCACATCGGGCTTGATGCCCGCCCACTGGTGGGCGAACCACTTGCCGGTGCGGCCCATGCCGCACTGCACCTCGTCG
>JALOSN010000135.1 GCA_025458415.1 Hydrogenophaga sp. | reverse complement strand
CCGTTGATGGCGATGAACACCACGTTGTTGGTGAGGAAGAGGCCTTGCGCAGCGGCCAGCAGCCAGAGGTTCTTGTTCATAAGTCGCTGTTTATACAGCCTTCGCCATCAGGGGCCTGCCTTGCCCCTTTCGGTGATGGCGGCGTTTGCTCTCCAGACCCGGTTCCGGGGCTCCGCGCCGGGACCCGCCGATCCCCTGAGCAGTCAGGTGTTACAGGCCGGTCGAAACACGGCTTTCAGATGCAGACGCCCGTTTGGACGCAGGGTCAGGTGCGGGTCACGGCTGTTCTGGCCTTCCCAGTGGCTGAAACATGCTGCGGGTTCCACGGCAACTTGAAGGGGCAGGCCCCGGAAGTACAGACCCGTCCAGGGCCGTTCGCTAGGCGAGTGCGTGCCGGCCGTGGTGCCCAGCGTCAGGCTGTTGACGCGCACCTGCAGATCTCGGGGGGCGTCCTGCACATCCACCTGAAGCTGGTAGACATCCTCCAGACCGAACAGATCCTGGAGTTGTGATCGAGCGATGTCGGGGCGTGCTTCGGCGAATCGCAACAGATTCTCTGTGGCGTCTTGCCACGCCTGGCGCGTTTCTGGCGTTCGCCATCGCAGGATATGGCGATCGATTTCCGGTTCGATGCGGTCCTTCTTGCGGACGATGATGTCTTTCATTCGCCCTGTCTCGAAGTGAGAGTTCAGCAGATCCGCATAGCGCAGCACAAAGCGCTGCCGGTAGTCGCTGTTGTCCAGCAGGCCGACAAACAACTGCGATGCCCAGGCATAGTGCTTGTGCCGCTCGCTGGGCACCGCGAGGCCTCGCAGTTGATTGACCGCAGGATCGCGAAGACCCGCGTCCACATCGATCATCAGCCAGCGCCAGCGGCCATCGAGCTCTGGTGGTCCCGAGGCAGGTCCGTCTGCCGGGCGAGCGCGCCAGAACCTCTGGTTGTTGTGGGGCCAGTCTCCGTTGTTGGCGTACAGGTTAGCGATGAAATAGTCGGTGTAGCTGTCGATGTCGACTTGGGCAGCCACATGGTCAAAGTGCCTCTGCTCTCGAAGTCCGTGGCGTCTGACATGGTCCAACAGCGCCAGCCAGTCCTTGTTGCTGCCTTCGCGAGCTTCCATCAGGTCGATCAGATCAAGCTGCTTCTCCTTCACCCCGAACCGGCGTTCCAGGTGGTGACGGTCGAGGTGTTCCCGGAGATTCAGGATGCCCCAGTACTCGCCGTTCAGGAACACAACGGCTGGCTGGTAGGCCTGTGTTTCGAACGCCAGCCCCGACGATGCCTCCTGTGTCACGGCATCGCGGAACAGACTTCCCTTGAAGTCGCCTCCGCCGTTGCGCAGGATCAGACGCTTGTACCGGGAAGCCTCACCGAAGAATGGGTGATCCATGTGTGATGCGCCGTACTCCTTGCGCGCATACAGCCGCATCGATTTGTTGGCCACGGCCCGGGTGATGCGCCCGTGAATGCGCATGCCCACGACCTGGTTGACGCTTGCACGCGCAGGATCGGTTCGGTCTGAGAAGTACTGGAAGTGCATGGGCACTTCCACGTCCTTCCTTTTCCAGTTCGCGGGCACGAATCCGGCGACCACGCGCAGGTCAGGTCGCTTCTGGCGAAATTCTTCAAAGTCCCTGCCGGCGACCATCATGCCCTCGTCATGGTCGAACAGCCGGTCCTCCTGGACCATCAAGGACACCACCGGCAACCCAAAGGTTTCCCGCTTCATGATGAAGTAGCTTGCCGAAACGGTCTGGCCCAGCTGCCGCTCGCCCTTGAAGGCAGCCGCCTTGACCACCACCGCCTTGAGCAGCCGGTTGCTGTCGGGTGCTTCGTGGCGCTGCAGGCGCGACAAGGGCTGCGCATTGCTGGGGCCCCAGTGGGACAGGCGAGCGTTGAGCCAGTCGATGATCCGGTTGACGGCGTCGATCCACCGGTTGTGACGCTTCGATTCGCTGGAGAGCTCACCGGGCTGCGGCACAAAGGCAGGGGTTTCCGAGCTGATCAGCGTGTTGATGTGGTTGTAGCGATCCGGCCTGAGCGAAACATCCTCGACCACCAACGGATCTGTATACCGATGCGATTGAAACCGGGCTTCCCGAAACTCGCCAGGCGCATCATCCTTGACCACGGAATAGGTTTTCTTGTGGCGGTAGGTCACCCCTTCCACGTGGGCCGGATGCGGATCCGAACCATCCAGCGTGTAGTAGATGGTGACGCCTGGGTCGGGGTGTGACAGGCGAAGGAAAAATGGCTTGTCGTAGAAACCGGCCACATGCGAGAGCACGGGCGCGCCCTCGGTTTCCGCGGCGTGCACGGGCCAGGCCATTGCCAGCAGCCACAACACCCACAGACCGAGGAAGCGCACCGGCATCATGCCTGTGCCTCCGGCTGGCTTGGGGGTTCGCCCATGCGGCGGATGCGGTTGACCGTGGGCGTGAATCGGCTGACCCGGTTCACGGTGTCGGTCAGCGACAGGCCCACGCAGTACTTCGAACAACGCGGCACCGGCCGGATGCCCTGCTGCAGCATCAGCCGGTCGACGCTGGAGCGTCCGTGCTCGGACTTGATCTCTGCGATCCACAGGCCCTCTGCTGCCCGATACTGCCCGCTCGGGCCAGCGAATCGCAGGTGGTTGTCCAGCGTGATGCGCACCGTCTCATGGCGGTGCACCAGGGTGCTGCGCTGGTAACCGACCTCGATGCGATGCTGGTAGGGCCGGTCGGCCAGGCGGACGGCATGTTCGCTGAGCTTGCGGATCAGGAAGTCGCGCAGCTCCGGCGTCAGCTCGGGTTGCGCCAGCCGCGCCGGGTCCACCGGATACCGGTACTTGCGGGTGCGGTCGAAGCGGTCCTTGACCTTGAGCTCGAAGTACGACTCCTGAGATTCCAGGTAGTGGCGAAATCGCAGCTTGAGCCGGTGGCGCCGGCTCTGGTTGTGGTCGCGGAAGCAGTGCAGGTCATCGGTGTCCAGGTAAATGCTGGTGTATCGAAACTGCCGCAGACCACCGATCTCCAGCACCTCGAAATCGTCCCGCATGGCCTGCAGCAGCGTGGCCAGCTGGGCTTCGCTGAGCAGGTACTTGTTGTCGCGCCGGGTCATCAGGCCGGCGCGCGCGTTCAGGTCGCGCAGGCTGATGGACGGGAAACGGTGCAGAAGCGCGTCGATGCCGTTCATTGAAAGCGGTAATCGACCTCGACCTGGATGACCTCTGTGACGTAGCAGACGCTCAGGATGCGGTAGGACAGCACCTCCACACCCAGGCGACGCGAGAGCTCCTGCTTGAGCGTTCCGGGGTCCGACATGCAACGCTCGGGAATGCTGTCCAGGCGCACGGTGGTCTGGTTGACCGACTTGAGGATCTCGGGGTGGTCGATGACGTAGACGGCCACCAGCATGCACAGCACCATGATCACCACGAACAACAGGCTGGTGCCCTGGATGGCACAGACCACGGCGATCGAGATGCTGCCGAAGAAATAGGCGATGTCGGATTTGCTGATGGGCTCCGAACGCAGGGTGAACAGGGCCAGGATGGCGAACAGGCCGAAGCCCGCGGCCAGGCTGAACTCCAGCAGGGACAGCACCGACAGCACCGCGAAAATGAAGGTGTTGAACAGTGCCGCAGAGATGGCAGTCTCCTTGTGCTTGTAGCGTCGGTAGTACATGCCGAACACCAGGATCAGCATGGACACCAGATTCATGCAGAACCGGGTGATCAGTTCCACGTAGTCGATCGAAGGCATGGGTATGCGTGTGATGGGCGATGGGGTGCGGCTGCGGTGCCAGGAAGAATCGGTGTCGGAGCCGCGACACACTTTGGGGAATCCTTAAGCCAGAATTAAGGTTCGTATGGCCCGACATTGCATTATCTCGCACGTCGAGTGCGCCCCTTAAACCGGCTTGCAAGGACGGTGTCGAGGGTTCAGTTCAGGCCCGTGGCCAAGGCCAGTGCCGCCAGCGCGGCAGTCTCGGCGCGCAGCACTCGGGTGCCCAGACTCACGGGCACAAAACCCGCGTCCATGGCGTGCGCCTCTTCGGCGGCGCTCAGGCCGCCCTCCGGGCCAGCGAGGAACAGAATCGGTCTGGATGGGGCCGAATCCCGCAGCAACTGCGCCAGCGGCCGGCTGCCCGCAGCCAGCGACAGCACGCATCGCAGGTGATGCGTGTCGGATGCTTCGGTCAGCCACGATGCCAGGTTGCCCACCGGCTGCACCATGGGCACGCGGTTGCCGCCGCACTGCTCGCAGGCGGCCACGGCGACCTGCTGCCAGTGCGCCTGTTTCTTGCTGGCCCGTTCGCCGCTCAGGCGCAGCACGCTGTGCGCCGTGTGCAGGGGCTGCAGGCTGGTGACGCCCAGTTCGGTGGCTTTCTCGACCAGCCAGTCCATGCGCTCGTTGGCCGGCATACCCAGTGCCAGGTGGACCGGCCGGGCCGGTTCGCGCTCGACCGGTTCGTACCGGTCCACGCGCACCTGCACATCGTTGCGCCCCATGGCCAGGATGGTCGCCTGCCATTGACCGCCCTGGCCGTTGAACAGGGTGATGGTCTGTCCCGGCTGGTGCCGCAGCACCTGCACATGCCGTGCAGCCGCCGCGGGCAGGGCCAGTTCGGCGCCTTCGCCCAGCGGCAGGGGGCAGAAATATCGCGGCATGGGGCGGGTGCGGCGCGCCTCAGAGGCGGCCGAAGGCAAATCCGCTGGCCGCCTGCAGGCCCTCGATCTCGGATCAGCCGCAGCAGGGGCGTCAACTCGCGGTAGCGGTGCGCGGTGGCGCGGATGTAGCCGATGAAGCGGGGCGCGTCGGCCAGGTACTTCGGTTTGCCATCGCGCAGGGTCAGGCGCGCGAAGATGCCAGCCACCTTGAGATGCCTTTGCAGGCCCATCCACTCGACTGCGCGGTAGAAAGCGCCGAAGTCGCTGTGCCAGTCCTCGAAGTCCATCAGTCCCGCCTTGCGTGCCTTTTCCCAGTACCGGATGGTGATGTCGATGACGAAGTCCTCTTCCCAGGAGAGGAAGGCATCCCGCATCAGGCTGGCGATGTCATAGGTGATGGGGCCGTGCACCGCATCCTGGAAGTCGAGCACGCCCAGTTGCCGGGCAGGGGTGTCGCCCGGCTGGTCGGGAATCATGAGGTTTCTCGGCATGAAGTCCCGGTGCACGTGAACCTGGGGTGCTGCCAGGTTGCGCGCCACGAGGGTGTCGAAGGTCTTCTGCAGCGTGGCGGCGACGGCCCCTTCCACCCGGACCTGGCGGTGTCGTGCCAGGTACCAGTCGGGGAATAGCTGCAGCTCGCGTCGCAGCAGCGCCTGGTCATAGGCTGGCAGTTCGCCGGGTCGGGAGGCCTGCTGCCACGCCAGCAGGGTATCGACCGCCTGCAGGTAGCGGGTGCGGTTGGCCTCCGGCTTGTCGGGTTCGATCTGCGCCATCATGGTGTCCCGACCCAGGTCCGACAGCAGCATGAAGCCCAGCGGTTCGTTCCAGTCCAGAATCTCCGGCACACGCAGGCCGGCGTTCTTCATCAGGCCGGCCACATGCACGAAGGGAGCACAGTTTTCCTTGTCCGGAGGCGCATCCATGATGATGCGGCTGTCGCCGTGCCGCGTGTCGACGCGCAGGTAGCGCCGAAAGCTGGCGTCGGCCGAAGCGGGCCGCAGGCTGGCCGGCAGCAGCTGGTGGCTTGTGCTCAGGCTGTCCAGCC
>JALOSN010000134.1 GCA_025458415.1 Hydrogenophaga sp. | reverse complement strand
CGGTCAGCGACGCAGCAGGCGCTCGCGTTCGCGTTCGACCAGCCGGGCCTCCCAGGTGCTGCCCGGCCCGAAGCCGAACACGCCCAGGCCGTGCATCAGCAGACCCAGGCCCCAGCCGGCCGCGGGCCACAGCGACCAGGTCTGTCCGCGGCCGAAGGACAGCACGGTCAGGCCGGTGATCACCACGACGTAGACGAACGCATGGGTGTAGAAGCCCATCTTGGCCCTGGCCCGTTTGCGGGCGAGGCGGTCGAGGTCGGTGGCGGTGTGGGGCAGGGTGTTCATGGAGGCTCCAGGCTGGGGTGAGTCGATGGGCCGGACTGTGCAGCTTGTCGGTTGAAGCCACCACCGCGTCGAGACGAAACGCAGCACGCATGGCGCGAAGTGCGTGCTGGCGGGAGCGAGCGGCGCCCCGAAGCCGGCCGAACGCCGGCAGCGCCACCGGGACGTGGCATGATTCTTTCGACTTCGACATGCCGGCCACCCACTTCCCGTCCACCACCTGCCCATGAGCACCACCGCCGACCTGACGCCCGGCTTCATGGTGCTGCACGGCGACCAGCCGGAGGCCTTGCTGGCCCTGCTGACGCAGTGGGTGGCCCGGCACCCGCTGGCACCGCTGGACAACGAGGTCGTGCTGGTGCAGAGCAACGGCGTGGCCCAGTGGCTGCGGCGCTCGCTGGCGGCCGAGCCGGCCGAGGGTGGCCTGGGTGTGGCCGCGGCGCTGGAGACGCTGCTGCCGGCCCGCTTCATCTGGGACGCTTACCGCGCCGTGCTGGGGGATGCGGGTGTACCCCCGGTGTCACCCTATGACCGCTCGCTGCTGATGTGGCGCCTGATGCGGTTGCTGCCCGCGCTGATGGGGCAGGAGGCCTTTGCGCCGCTGCGCCGCTTCATGGCCGGGGATCACGATGGCCGGCGGCGGTTCCAGCTCGCCCAGCGGGTGGCCGACCTGTTCGACCAGTACCAGGTCTACCGTGCCGACTGGCTGGCCGACTGGGCCGCCGGGCAGGACGTGCTGGTGCGGGCGCGCGGTGAACGCGAGCCGGTGCCGGCGGACACGCGCTGGCAGCCCCTGCTGTGGCGCGCGCTGCGACAGGACGTCGGACCGTCGCTGGCCGACAGCGGCCGGGCGGATGTGCACCGCCGTTTCCTGCAGGCCGCGGCCGACCCGGCCACGCCGCGCCCCACGGGGCTGCCGTCGCGCCTGCTGGTGTTCGGCATCTCGTCGCTGCCGCAGCAGTCGCTGGAGGTGCTGGCCCACCTGGCGCGCTGGGTGCAGGTGCTGATGTTCGTGCACAACCCGAGTCGCCACGACTGGTCGCACATCGTGGCCGACCGCGACCTGCTGCGTGCACAGATGCGCCGCCAGCGGCCACGCGCCCTGGCGAACCCGGACCCCGAGGCCTCGCATGCCCACGGGCACCCCCTGCTGGCCGCCTGGGGCAAACAGGGCCGGGACTACATCGCCCTGGTCGATGCCCACGACCAGCATGAACAGTACGCCGCCCGCTTTGCTGCCATCGGCCAGCGCATCGACTGCTTCACGCCGGAAGACAGGCCCGCACCGAAGCGCCTGCTCGCACAGCTGCAGGACGACCTGCTGGACCTGCGTCCCCTGGCCGAGTCCCGCATGCTGTGGCCGCCGCTGGACGCCGCGCAGGACGACTCGCTGCGCTTTCAGGTCACGCACAGCCCGCAGCGCGAGGTGGAGGTGCTGCATGACCAGCTGCTCGACGCCTTCGCCCGCGACCCCTTGCTGCAGCCGCGCGACGTGATCGTCATGGTGCCGGACGTGGCCACCTACGCACCACACGTGCAGGCGGTGTTCGGCCAGACCTCCCCAGGCGACCCGCGCCACATCCCGTTCCACCTCGTCGACCGCCAGCAGCGACAGCATGACCCGCTGCTGGGCGCGCTGGAGAAACTGCTGTCGCTGCCGGAAGGCCGGGTGGCGGTCAGCGAAGTGCTGGACTGGCTGGAGGTGCCGGCCCTGCGCGCGCGCTTCGACATCCATGAAGACGACCTGCCGCTGCTGCGCCGCTGGGTGTCGGCCGCGCGCGTGCGCTGGGGCCTGCACGCCGCGCACCGCGAGGCACTGGGCCTGCCGGCGCTGGAGGGAGACCACACCTGGGACCGCGGCCTGGTGCGCCTGATGCTGGGTTATGCGGTGGGGCAGGGGGAGGCCTGGAACGGCCTGGAGCCAGTGGACGAGGTCGGTGGGCTCGAAGCCCCGGCGCTGGGCGCGCTGGCGACGCTGCTGCAGACGCTGGAGCGCCACTGGCAGGCGCTGCAGACCCCACGGCCGCCGGCCGACTGGGGGCTGGCGCTGCGGGGCCTGCTGGCCGACTTTTTCCAGGCGGATGACGGCCAGGATGCCCTGACCCTGCAGCGGCTGGACGGCGCGCTGGAAGACTGGCTGCAGGCGTGTCAGGCCGCGGGCCTGGGTGAACCCCTGCCTTTGGCGGTCGTGCGCGAGCACTGGCTGGAGCAACTGGATGAAGGCGGATTGCACCAGTCCTTCATCGGGGGCGGAGTGACCATCGCCACCCTCATGCCCATGCGGGCCATTCCGTTCCGGCTGGTGGCCCTGCTGGGCATGAACGACGGCGACTACCCGCGTAACCGCCGTCCGGTTGATTTCGACCTCATGGCCCACGACTGGCGGCCTGGCGACCGCTCGCGCCGCGAGGACGACCGCTACCTGTTCCTGGAGGCCCTGCTGTCGGCGCGCGAACGCCTGATCATCGGTTGGTGTGGCCACAGCATCCACGACCTGGCCGAGCGGCCCCCTTCCGTGCTGGTGGCCCAGCTGCGCGACCACCTGGCTCAGGGGTGGCGGCTGGCCGGTGACGGCGACAGGCCATCCCACGAAGCCGGGCAGCGGCTGCTGGCGGCGCTGACGGTCGAGCACCGCATGCAACCCTTCGACGAGGCCTATTTCCGGCAGAGCGGCGACCCGCGCCTGTTCAGCCACGGGCACGAATGGCGCCTGGTGGCCCATTCAACCGACTCCTGCGCCAAGGCACCGACGGCCGGCGACCTCCCCTTGCCCCCGCTGCCCCCTGCCGAGGCACTGGACCTGGCGGAGCTGGGCCGCTTCCTGGCCAGGCCGGTGCGCGGCTTTCTGCAGGAGCGGCTGGCGGTTTACCTGGAGGAGGACGACCCCTCGGGCGACGACGTCGAGCCTTTTGCACTCAATGGTCTGGATCGGTGGCGGCTGAACGACGAACTGGTGCAGGGTCAGGTGGCCGCGCTGGATGCCGGTGAGGACCCGGCCGAACGGTGCGCCGCCAGCCTGCAGAGTCTGGCGCGCCGCGGCGAGTTGCCACCCGGCGCCTTCGGCCGCCTGCTGGCCGACGAACTGGCCCAGCCCCTGCCGGGCTTGCTGGAGCGGCTGCAGCAGGCCCGCGCGCGCTGGCCGCTGTGCCTGCCCGACCAGGAGGTGGACCTGCCGGTGCCGCCGCCGTTGCAAGGTCTGGGCTTTGCGCGCGTGCAGGGCTGGCTCGATTGCCTGCGCGCCGACGAGACCGGTGCCCGCTGCCGGCTGGCGCTGAGCAGCTCGGCACTGTATGACAAGGACGCGAAACACCACCGGCTCGACCGGCTGATGCCGCACTGGGTGATGCACCTGGCCGCCAACCAGGTGATGGGGCCGACCCACACCTGCCTGATCGACCCCGAGTCGCGGCTGGAATGGGCACCGGTGCCCGAAGACCTGCTGCCGACCGTGTGGGCCGACCTGCTGCTGGCGCGGGGTGAGGGCCTGCGCCGCCCGCTGCCGCTGGCCTGGGGCACGGTGCAGGTCTGGCTGGCGCAGAAGGCCACCGGCGCCGACGACGCACAGGCGCGCGAGAAGGCGCGTGCGCATTACGAAGGCGGCTATTCGGCTGGCGAGCGCGACCGCCGGGTCGAGCTGGAGCGGGTCTTTCCCGAGTTCGACGCCCTGTGGGGCGACGGGGCGTTCGTGCACTGGACCGACCGCATCGCCGCGCCACTGGACCGGGCCATTCCGCGCCAGGACAAGGCGACGGCCAAAGGCAAGGGTCGCAAGGCCGGCAAGGCGGGGGCAGCCGGATCGGCGGACAGCGATGACCGTGCCGAAGGCCCGGAGGCGACCCCATGAGCCCGACACCCCCGAAGTGGCTGGACCCGCTGCGTTTTTCGCTGCGAGGCAACCGCCTGATCGAGGCCAGCGCCGGCACCGGCAAGACCTTCACCATCGCGGCGCTGTACCTGCGGCTGGTGCTCGGCCACGGCGGCGAGGCCGCATTCGATCGGCCGCTGAACCCGCCGGACATCCTGGTGGTCACCTTCACCGAGGCCGCCACCCAGGAGCTGCGTGGCCGGATACGCGATCGGCTGGCGCAGGCGGCGCGATGCTTCGAGGCCGGGGCGGCGGCAGACGGCCTGGCGGGCCAGGGCTTCGATGACCTGCTGCTGGAACTGAGGGCCGGATACCCAACGGCCGAGTGGCCCGCTTGTGCCGCCCGCCTTCGCCTGGCCGCCGAGTGGATGGACGAGGCAGCGGTCTCGACCATCCACGCCTGGTGCCAGCGCATGCTCAGCGAGCACGCCTTTGACAGCGGCAGCCTGTTCACCCAGCAGCTGGAGGCCGACCAACGCGAGCTGATGCGCCTTGCTCAAGGCGGTGCAGCGGCTGCACGCCTGGCGCGAGCACCTGCCCGAAGGGCGACCCCCGGCCGAGGCCCTGCAGGCCGCCGACGATCAGGCTGCGCAGATGCTGGGCGAGCTGCAGCGGCCCTGGGCCGGCCCGGCGGGTTGGGCCGTGGAACTGGCCGAGCTGCTGGAGCAGGCGGTGGCGGCCAAATCACTGTCCTTGCATCACAACCGCAAAAAATGGATGGCCGAAATCCACCGCTGGGCGCACGCATCGGTGCAGGATGGGGCTGCTGCGGGACCTTCTCTCACCAAAGAAGCTTGGGCCCGGTTGTCGCCCGATTCGTTGGCCGATTTGGCGTGCGGTGACCTACCGGCCGGCTGGCTCAGCCACCCCGGCTGGCAGGCCCTGGCCGACCTTCGCAAGGCCCTGGCCCAGCTGCCCGACGCGCGTTTTGACATGTTGTGCCAT
>JALOSN010000133.1 GCA_025458415.1 Hydrogenophaga sp. | reverse complement strand
ATTGCTCATGCCCGGGAGTTCAAACATGGTGTCGATCAGGGCGTTTTCCAGGATCGACCTCAGTCCACGTGCACCGGTCTTGCGCGCCAGCGCCTTGCGTGCGATGGCCTTCAGCGCCGCCGGACGAACTTCCAGTTCGGCTCCTTCCATGGACAGGAGCTTGGCGTACTGTTTGACCACGGCATTCTTGGGCGCGGTCAGGATTTCGACCAGGGCGTCCTCGCTGAGCTCGGCCAGGCTGGCAATCACCGGCAGGCGACCGACCAGCTCGGGAATCAGGCCGAACTTGATCAGGTCTTCGGGCTCGATCTCCTGGAAGGATTCGCTCAGGCTGCGCTGCTGTTTGCTGCGCACCACGGCACCGAAGCCCATGCCCGAATCCTCGGTGCGGCTCTCGATGATCTTTTCCAGACCCGCGAAGGCGCCACCGCAGATGAAAAGGATGTTCGTGGTGTCCACCTGGAGGAAATCCTGGTTGGGGTGCTTGCGGCCACCCTGGGGCGGCACACTGGCCATGGTGCCTTCAACCAGCTTGAGCAGGGCCTGTTGCACGCCTTCGCCCGAGACATCGCGCGTGATGGACGGGTTGTCCGACTTGCGTGTGATCTTGTCGATCTCGTCGATGTAGACGATGCCCTGCTGGGCGCGCTCGACGTCGTAGTTGCAGCTCTGCAGCAGCTTGGCCACGATGTTCTCGACATCCTCACCCACGTAGCCGGCTTCGGTGAGGGTGGTGGCATCGGCCATGACGAAGGGCACATTGAGCATGCGCGCCATCGTCTGGGCCAGCAATGTCTTGCCGGAGCCGGTCGGACCGATCAGCAGGATGTTGCTCTTGGTCAGCTCGACGTCGTCCTTGCGCGCTGCCTGCTTGTGGCGCAGGCGCTTGTAATGGTTGTAGACCGCGACCGCCAGGGCCCGCTTGGCGCCCTCCTGACCGATAACGTAGTTGTCGAGGTTGGACTTCAGCTCCGCCGGCGTGGGCAGGTCATCCCCCTGGGGCTTGACCGACTCAAGGCCGGGCAGTTCATCGCGGATGATGTCGTTGCAGAGATCGATGCACTCGTCACAGATGAACACCGATGGGCCGGCGATCAGCTTCTTGACCTCGTGCTGGCTCTTGCCGCAGAAGGAGCAGTAAAGAGCCTTTTCACTCGAAGCGGCTTTCTTGTCGGCCATGTGTGGAATCTGCCGGGCAGGATGGGATTCAGGTGGTTCAATGATAGATCAAGCAGACTCAGGTCCAAACGCCGGAAAAGCACCCATACGGGGTCCCGACTCGGACCCGAAAGAGCACTTTTTCATGCAAATGCCCTGATCAGCTGGCGCTGGGCCGCCGTTCGATGACCTTGTCGATGAGACCGTAGTCAACCGATTCGGCGGCACTGAGGTAGTAGTCCCGCTCGGTATCGCGCTCGATCTTGTCGAGGGGCTGACCGGTGCGCTCGGACAGGATGCGGTTGAGCTGCTCGCGGGTCTTGAGGATCTCGCGTGCATGAATCTCGATCTCGGTCGCCTGGCCCTGCGTGCCGCCCAGCGGCTGATGGATCATGACCTTGGAATTGGGCAGGGCGAACCGCTTGCCCTTGGCGCCCGCGGCCAGCAGGAAGGCACCCATGCTCGCGGCCATGCCGATGCACAGGGTCGACACATCCGGCTTGATGAAGTTCATGGTGTCGAAGATGGCCATGCCCGCACTCACCGACCCGCCGGGCGAGTTGATGTAGAAGGAGATGTCCTTGTCCGGATTCTCGCTTTCCAGAAAAAGCAACTGGGCCACCACCAGGTTGGCCGACTGGTCGTTGACGGGACCGACCAGGAAGATCACCCGCTCCTTGAGCAGCCGCGAATAGATGTCGTAGGCCCGCTCGCCGCGGCCCGACTGTTCGATCACCATGGGCACCATGCCCAGACCCTGGATATCCATTGCGCTCATGCGTTTCTCCATCTGTTGTGTCATTGCCATGCCAATACTGTAACCAACCTCAAGCCATGTCGCGGCGGGCCGTCCAATTCCTGGCAGCCACAGGTGGCGACGGAACGACGCGCGGCAAGAGCGACGACCCAAAAAAAGAGGGCGGGAAGCCCCGCCCTCGCCTGCGCACTGGCAGAAGCCCGAAGATCAGGCCTGGCCCATCAGTTCATCGAAGCCGATATCCTTGTCGCTCACCTTGGCCTGCGACAGCACGAACTCCGTGACGTTGTTCTCGATCACCACGGCTTCGATCTCGGCCATGCGGCGGTTGTCGCTCTGGTACCAGCGCACGACGTCGGCCGGCTGCTCATAGGACGATGCGAGTTCCTGGATGTGGGCCTGGATCTGCTCGGGCTTGGCCTGCAGCTCATGGCTGCGCACCAGCTCGGCCACCACCAGACCCAGTCGCACCCGGCGCTCGGCCTGGGGGCGGAACAGCTCTTCCGGGATCGGTGCCTTGTCGGCGTCCTTGACACCCCGTTGCTTGAGGTCGGCGCGGGCGCCCTCGATCAGGCGGTCGAGCTCGGCCTGGACGACCGACTTGGGCAGGTCCAGCTCGGCCTTCGCCGACAGGGCGTCCATGGCGGCCTGCTTGTTGCGGGCCTGCAGGCGGAACTTCACCTCCCGCTCCAGGTTCTTCTTGATGTCGGCGCGCAGGGCCTCGACGGTACCCTCGGCAATGCCCAGGGATTTGGCCAGCTCCTCGTTGACGTCGGGCAGGTGGGCAGCCTCCACCTTGTGCAAGGTCACCATGAAGTCGGCCGTTTTGCCCGCCACGTCCTTGCCGTGGTAGTCCTCCGGGAAGGCCAGCGGGAAGGTCTTGGACTCGCCCGTCTTCATGCCACGAACCGCGTCCTCGAATTCCTTGAGCATCTGGCCGTCACCGACGATGAACTGGAAGCCTTCGGCCTTGCCGCCCTCAAAGGCTTCGCCGTCGATCTTGCCAGCGAAATCGATGGTGACACGGTCACCATCCTGGGCGGCTTCGTCCTTGGCGCGTTGGCCGAAGGTGCGGCGCTGCTTGCGCAGAATGTCCAGCGTGCGGTCGATGGCCGCGTCGCTGACCGAAGCGGTGGCGCGCTCGACCTCGGCCGTGGTCAGGTCGCCGATCTTGACCTCGGGGTAGACCTCGAAGACGGCATCGAATGCCAGCTGGCCTTCGGGTGCGCCTTCCTTCTCGGTGATCTGGGGCTGGCCAGCCACGCGCAGCTTGGCCTCGTTGGCGGCCTGGGCAAAGGCTTCGCCCACCTTGTCGTTCATGACTTCGTAGTGCACCGAGTAGCCATAGCGCTGGGCCACGACGTTCATCGGCACCTTGCCGGGACGGAAGCCGTCCATCTTGACCTGGCGGGCCAGGCGCTTGAGGCGGTTCTCGACCTCGTTCCTGATCACGTCGGCAGGCAGCGTCAGCGTGATCTTGCGCTCGAGCTTTTCCAGGGTTTCAACGGTGACGGTCATGTCAATCTCCAAAAGGAAGGCGGCCTGCCAGGGAATCTGGCCGACCGGTGAGGATCTGTTCCACGGTACCGTGGTGCGCGGGGGGGGACTCGAACCCCCACACCATTGCTGGCGTCAGGACCTAAACCTGGTGCGTCTACCAATTTCGCCACCCGCGCGCCGGTTGCCCGGACCGCTTGCGCAGGCTGGGTTCGGATGAACCACCGCGTCCGTGGTACCGTTTGACGGCAACCTTCTATTGTATCTGCAGGCGGCACAGGCCTCAGGCGGTCAGGCGCCGGCGCAGGCTGGCGACCGCGCTCCCCGGCGTGGTGAACACCGGCAAGCCGGTGGCTTCAGTGACGGCAGGGGCAGCACGCGCCATGCTGAACTGAGCCAGCGCGATCGCCCGGCAGCCGTCGGCCGCCAGTCGACGGGCAGCGTCGGCCACCAGCGCATCGTGGCGCTCCGGATCGGCCTGGTTCAGCGCCTGCATGGCCTCTTCCACCAGGGCCGTGCGCAGGCGCACACTGGCCGGAAATTCGGGTGGCATGGACAGCAGCGTCGGACCGAAGGAAGCGATCAGGCCGACCGGACCTTCGACGGCCGCCACATCGGCCACCATCGCCTCGTTCGGCTTGAGCACCGGCATATGGGGCCGCCGTGCGGCCACCGCCTCGATGCAGTGGCCGAAGGCCGAGCAGGTGAACAGGATAGCCTGGGCGCCCGTGGATTCGACGTAGGCGGCCAGCGCTTCGAAACGGCGGTGCATGGCATCGTCCAGCCCCTTGCCCAGACGCCCCAGGTCGGCAGAGAGGCTGTCGTCAAGCAGGTTCATGCGGATGGCCTCGGGCCAGGCCCGGGCCAGTTCGGCATTGATGGGCTCGACCGAGTGGGCCAGCGCGTGAATCAGGGCGATCCGTTGGCCGTTCATGGCGATGCACTCGCAAGCGGTCGCTCGTGGCGCATGCGGCGGCGCTGCAAAAGAATGATGAGGCCCAGCAGAGCAAGGGCCGGTACAAAGAACCACTCCTTGGCCGGTCGCTGGGCCGGAACCTCCAGCGAGGTGATGCGGAAGCTCTGCTCGATGCCGAGCTTTTCGGCGGTGCTGCCGAACTTGGTGGCCACCACCATCAGCGCGTCCCCGTCGTTCATCACTGTCAGGCCCGCGTGGCCGAGCCGGGTCTTGACGTCGCCTTCCGGACCCAGGGGCAGCAGCACGCCCTTGCGGACGTCTCGGCCTTCGAGATTCATGCCCTCGACCCACACGCGTTTGCCGCTGTTGGCGGGTGCCTGCTCGATGGTCAAACGGGGGGTGCAGCATGTCCATCCAGAACCCGGGACGGAACAGGGTGAAGCAGACCAGCAGCATGGCGATCGTTTCGTACCAGCGGGTCCGGGCAAAAAAGTATCCGGAGGTGGCCGAGGCAAACACCAGCATGGCAACCAGCGCCGACCCCATGGTCAGTGCCACATGCAAGGGCCCTTCCAGTCCGATCAGCAGCAGCTGGGTGTTGAAGATGAACAGGAACGGCAGGATGGCCGACGCCAGCCCCACAGGGGGCGTGACGTCGGCCATGAGACCGAAATAGAACACGAACAGGTGGACCGCGATCAGGGGCACGATCAGGCCACTCTGGGCGCCGAGCTCCACGATCACCGGCGCCATCAGGGTCGAGACCACGATGTAGTTGGCCGTGGTGGGCAGACCCATGCCCAGGATCAGGCTGATCAGTGCGACCAGCACCAGCATCAGCATCAGGTTGCCGCCGGACAGGATTTCGACCAGTTCGGTCATCACCAGACCGACGCCGGTGAGCGAAACGGTACCGACGATGATGCCGGCAGCTGCCGTGGCCACACCGATACCGATCATGTTGCGGGCACCGGTCGCCAGGCCATCCACGAGGTCGGACACGCCGGCCCGGAAATGCTGGGTGAACCCGCGGCGGTCACCGCGCAACAGGCCCAGCAGGGGCTTCTGGGTCAACATGACGAACATCATGAACACGGTGGCCCAGAAGGCCGACAGCGCCGGCGACAGTTGCTCCACCATCAGGCACCAGACCAGGACCACGACCGCCAGCAGGTAGTGCATGCCGGACTTCACGGTGGGACCGGTCTCCGGGAGTTCAAACACCGGGGAATTGGGATCGTCGATCGGTAGGTCGGGCTGACGGGAGCCGATCCAGAGCAGACCCACGTAGGCAGCCAGCAGGCCCAGCCCGATCACCGGCACGGCGGCATCGCCCAGCAGGGACTTGATCAGGCCGATGACGTAATAGGTGATGCCGGCGAGCACGATGAACCCGCTGACCGTCATGAGAAAGGACAGCAGCCGTTGTGATCCGGTGGTGGGGTTGCGCCGCGGCAATCCCTGC
>JALOSN010000132.1 GCA_025458415.1 Hydrogenophaga sp. | reverse complement strand
GACAGGCCCGAGGCCTCGATCTTGACCACGGCCACGTCGGTCCGGCGGTCGGCGCCGACGACCCGCGCCTTGAACTCGCGCTTGTCATGCAGGGTCACCAGCAGTTCGTCGGCACCTTCGACCACGTGTGCGTTGGTCATGATGTAGCCATCGGCGCTGATCACGAAGCCCGAACCGACTCCGCGGGGAACGGCCTCTTCGGAGGGGCCACGTTCCTGGCGTGGACCGCGCGGCGCCATGCCTGGCGGTATCGGGATGCCGAAGCGGCGAAAGAACTCCAGCATCTGCTCGTCGGGCGTTCCGTTCCCGTTGGCGGATTCGCTGGCCCGGCTGAGGGTGCGAATGTTGACCACCGACGGCCCCACCAGATCGACCAGGGCGGTGAAGTCCGGCAAGCCCTGCACCAGCGGCGCTCCGGTGGACTGCGCCTGCGCAGCCGACGGCGCGAGCGTGGTGGTCAGACCACCGGCCCATAAGGCGGCCACGGCCAAGGACAGCAGGGCCCGGGTGTGCAAGGGGTTTGGCTTCATGTCGGATATTCCTCGGATGGTTGATCTTCAAGCCTGTGAGACCGATTCACCGCACAGGGGAAATGGCCACGCTGATGGCACTGACTTCGCCTGGTGGTGACATGTTCCCCATTTCCTTCGGTGGCGTGCACGACGGCAGCCTGACAGCATGTCGCCCCGCGGTCCGGGAGCGGGGCGTGGCTATCGCGTCCGCTCGAGCACCCGCGCAAATTTCTCCAGCGTGCTCTTGGGCACTTCACCCATCACAGTGACCCAGTGATCACCCATTTTTCGGCTCACCGAATGGGTGGCACCGGACACCATGCTGTTGCCCTGCTGGTGTCGCGCCGGGTCGTAGGCCTGGATGAAGAGCGATACCGAAGCCAGCCCATCGGAGAAAACCCACTGCATGGGCGAAAAGGTCCCGCCGGATTCGGGCGCTTCGCGAACGTGGCAGCTCATGGACTGGAATCCAGGCACCGGCTCGCTCAGGCGCCAGCCTTCAGCCTCGGCGGTGGTCTTGCGCAACTTCGGGCGGTAGATGTCGTAGCCCTTGGTGTCGCGCATCAGGCGGCTGAGCTTTGACATGCTGACGGGCGCATCCAGCTGCAGCTCGGAGTAAGCCAGTTGCTCGAGCACCTGACCGTCGGATCCCAGGGTCTGCAGCTTGACCACCAGTCCTGTGGACACCTCGGACCAGATGCGATAACCGAACCGCAAACCGTCCTTGGGGACAATTTCCACCACCTGGGCCTTGTGGCCTGCGACCCGGTCGGTCCCCGCTTCTCGGTGGGTGTAGAACTCCGGAATCAGGTTGCCGAACGGTCATCCGGGGTTCGCCGGTGAGGGTGTCGATGCGCTCCATCTGCTGCTGTCCGTCGCAGATGTGCCAGATGCGCGACGTGGAAATGTCGCTGCCCGCGCTGACAACAAACGTGCCGACGTACGCGCGCTGGCGCGAGGCGTCGTGGATGCGGGTGAGCCAGTCGTTCAGGCTGCGCTGTGGCGCCGCAGACGCACTGGCGGGTGCCGGCGACGGCTGGGCGTGCGCAAGCGCACCACAGGCGCAGGCCAACATGGGCAGCACCAGCTTCCGCCACAGCGCGGGCTTGAACAAGGAACGGATGCGGCGGACGTCGGTGAGGACGGCCAGCGCGGATGGCAGAACGGCAACCGGCGTCATGGGCATCAGGTCAGCGCGATGGCGCATCGAAGGTGATGCCCGCGTGCTGCCGGTGTTCGGCCATCAGGGCTTCCAGCTGGGGATCGCGGATGACGGGACCCTGGCCGGTCGGCACCACCACCAGCGGCTGGGATACCGGCGTGGCCACCTGCTCGGCGGCCGGCGCCGCAGATTCCGAGCGGGCCAGCTGCGGCCCGGCATCAGACGGAGCCAGAGAACCCATCACGCCCCAGCTGACCGCCATCACCGCTGCCAGCGATGCGATTCCGGCCACCAGTTTCCAGCGAAACACGGCCTCGTTGGCACTGGGCCGGGCAACCAGATCGGCTTGCACCGCTGCGACGGAGGGCTGAAGCCGAGCTGCCGGAGCCGCGGCTGGGCGCCACTCGGGGTGTTCCGAATCGAGACGGGTGCGCAAGGAGGCCAGGAAGTCGGCTGCAGGCGCACCGGTCACGGCTGGCGCGCTACCGCGCAGCACATCACCGATCACCTGGTAGCGGTGCCATCGGGCACGGGCTTCCCCGTCGGCTCCGAACGCCGCCAGCATGGCGTCGATCTCGTGGTCGAACGCCTCACCATCCACCAGCGCTGACCACGCCTCGTCGGACTGTGCAACCCGCTGTGATTCGTCGTTTGTCTTGATATTGCTCATAGAGACTGTCCGTTCACCCACCCTCGCAGGTCGTCCGTGTTGTCGTTCCCTGTCACCAGCGCTTGCCCGTCTGACGTTCCAGCAAGGGCTTGATCCGACCCGAAATGGCTTCTCGTGCCCGAAAAATCCGGGAACGGACCGTTCCGATGGGACAGTCCAGGGCCTGGGCAATCTCTTCATAGCTCAGACCCTCGATTTCCCGCAAGGTGATGGCATTGCGCAATTCCTCGGGCAATGCCTCCATGGCGGCATTGACCGCCTCGGCAATCTCCTTGCTGGCCAGCACCGCTTCGGGTGTCTCGGTGTCGGCCACTCCCGAATTTAGTTCGCGTTCCGGGCCGGAAGTTTCATCATCGTCACCGGTCTTCATCTGGGACTGGTAGACCAATGGGTCACGTTTCCCTGGGCGATGTCCTCGACCAGGTCGCTGTCGCGCACCATGCGGCCGATCAGGCGTTCCACACGTCGCTGGTACCGGACCACCAGCATTTCGAATGCCCTCTGGTCGCCGGCCAGCGTGCGCTGAACCAGCATGACATCGCTGTCAGGTGCTTGGGGGGCAAAGTTGTCTTCAGGGGGCATGGGCGCCGAAATATAACCCAATCGCCTGTTCGTCCCAGGGTCTCATGGGGAGGCCAGCTGCCACCCAAGGCCTCTCGAGCCTGCGGCGTTGGCGGCGACACGGCGCCTCCCGCACCCGGTGTGGCCTAGTCTGTTGTCGCTGTCCACGCCCGGCGCAGGTCCAGCCAGCGCCCCGGATCCGAGGTGCGGCTGGCGCTGACCCACAGCGCGCGCCCCCGGACAGGCTTCAGACGCAACAGGACGTGGGCCTGCAAATCCAGCGCCACGTCGACGCCCAGCAGATCGCACTCTTCCCCGGTTGGCAGGTCGCGCCAGCGCCAGCAACCACCGGACCCGCCGTCACCGGGACTCGCTTGGCCGGGAACCCAGCGCAGACGGCCTGTCGGCCAATGGCTCCACACGCGCCATGCCCATCCGGACCAGACCAGGGCAGGGACAACGACCGCACCGACCAGCAAGCGCAGGTCGGAAGACATGGTCTGCGATTGCCACCAGAGGAGAATCTGCGCCAGCGGCAAAAGGCCACCGACGACCAGAAAAGCGGCCAGGGGCCAGCAACGGTCCAGCAGATAGTCGACCTGTGGCGGCTGGCGCATGGGCGTGACGCGCCGCCGATCAGACCGTCCAGGTGATCGGCTTGTCAGACACGCCGGAACACCAGCGTGCCGTTCGTGCCACCGAAGCCGAAGTTGTTCTTCATGGCCACGTCGATCTTCAGGTCACGTGCGGTGTTGGCACAGTAATCCAGGTCGCATTCGGGGTCCTGGTTGAAGATGTTGATGGTCGGCGGGCTCTTCTGGTGGTGCACAGCGAGCACCGTGAACACGCTCTCGATACCGCCAGCGCCACCCAGCAGATGGCCGGTCATGGATTTGGTGGAGTTGACGACCACTCGGTGCGCCTGCTCGCCCAGCGCCGCCTTGATCGCATGGGTCTCGTTGACATCGCCCAGCGGTGTCGATGTCCCGTGCGCGTTGAGGTACTGCACCTGATCGGCGTTGATGCCGGCATTGCGAAGGGCATTGAGCATGGCGCGGCGCGGGCCGTCCATGTTGGGGGCGGTCATGTGGCCGGCGTCGGCACTCATGCCATAGCCGCTCAGTTCGGCATAGATGCGGGCGCCACGCGCCTTGGCTCGTTCGTACTCCTCCAGCACCATCACACCAGCCCCTTCACCCAGGACAAATCCGTCGCGGTCTTTGTCCCATGGACGGGAAGCGGTGGCCGGGTCGTCGTTGCGGGTGGACAGTGCGCGCATGGCGGCAAACCC
Source organism: Hydrogenophaga sp. (assembly GCA_025458415.1). Classification (GTDB taxonomy): domain Bacteria; phylum Pseudomonadota; class Gammaproteobacteria; order Burkholderiales; family Burkholderiaceae_C; genus Hydrogenophaga. Next base: position 3,397 of record JALOSN010000132.1, on the reverse strand, counting down.
GCCCACGCCCAGCGGTGACACGGTGGCCTCGGTACCCCCGGCCACGATCACGTCGGCGTCACCGTACTCGATCTTGCGGGCAGCCTCACCGATGCAGTGCAGACCGGTGGTGCACGCCGTGACGACGGCCAGGTTGGGGCCCTTGAACCCGAAGCGCATCGACACATGGCCCGAGACCATGTTGATGATCGAAGCCGGTACGAAGAAAGGGGAAATGCGGCGAGGACCGCGGTTGGTCAGTTCAGCGTGAGTGTCCTCGATCAGCGGAAGACCGCCGATGCCTGAGCCGACGATGCAACCGATGCGCGTGGCCTCCTCTTCACCGAGGGCCTCCCCCACCGGCAGACCCGCGTCTTCCACCGCCTGCTGGGCGGCCGCTATGCCGTAGTGGATGAAGGTGTCCATGGTGCGCGCTTCCTTCGCACTCATGTAGGCCTCGATATCGAAGCCCTTGACCTCGCCCGCGATCTTGCAGGCGAAGGCGGACGCATCGAAGCGGGTGATCGGACCGATACCGGATTGACCTGCCAGCAGGTTGCTCCAGGCTTGGCTGACCGAATTTCCCACGGGGCTCACGCACCCCAGTCCGGTCACGACGACACGGCGACGACTCATTGCATGACCTCCGCACGCGCCATGGCGTGCTGCGTGTTTCTCAAGGTCGGCCGCGCTCACCATCACGGAGGCGCCCGCCGGACCCGGCTGCTGCACGCGGTGTGCACCAGGCCCTCACCGCGCCTTGCCGGCCGCCATTTCGACGGCCTCGACTGCTTCAGGCTTTCTGGTGGGCCAGGGCGTAATCGATGGCGTTTTGCACCGTGGTGATCTTCTCGGCGTCTTCGTCAGGGATCTCGATGCCGAATTCGTCTTCGAGGGCCATCACCAGTTCCACGGTATCGAGCGAGTCGGCACCCAGGTCGGCCACAAAGGCCTTTTCATTGGTGACCTGACCTTCTTCCACGCCGAGTTGTTCGGCAATGATTTTTTTCACACGTGCTTCGATATCGCTCATAAGTCCCTCTGAGGGTGGTTGAAATACAGGGCGCCATTTTAGCCGCCCCCGGTTTTTGATCCGGGCGGGCCGCCAGGCGGGAATCGGACCGGTCACATGCCGGCCATGGGGTTCATGCCATGAACATGCCGCCGTTGACGTGCAGTTCCTGGCCGGTCACGTAGCCGGCATGGGGATGGGCCAGGTAGGCGACGGCGTGGGCAATGTCCGCCGGTTTGCCCAGATGCCCCAGCGGAATCTGGCCCAGCAACGCCTGCTGCTGGGCTTCAGGCAAGGATGCGGTCATGTCGGTTTCGATGAAGCCGGGCGCCACGCAGTTGACGGTGATATTGCGGCTGCCCAGCTCCCGGGCCAGCGCACGCGTCATGCCCGCCACGCCGGCCTTGGCCGCTGCGTAGTTGGCCTGACCGGCATTGCCTGAGGCCCCCACCACACTGGTGATGCTGATGATGCGGCCGTAGCGTTGCTTCATCATGGGACGTATGACGGCACGGCTGAGGCGGAACACCGCTTTCAAGTTCGTGTCCAGCACCGCGTCCCAGTCCTCGTCCTTCAGGCGCATGGCCAGCATGTCGCGTGTGATACCTGCGTTGTTGACCAGCACATGCAGGGCGCCATGCTCCTTGACCAACGCGTCGACCAGCGCCTCGGCGGCGGCACCATCGTTGACATCCAGCCTGGCGCCCCGGCAGCCACCGTGGGCGGACAGCGCCTGGCTGATGCGGGCGGCGCCGTCATCGGTGGTGGCCGTTCCGACCACCTTCAGGCCCTGACGGGCCAGTTCGAGGGCAATGGCCGCACCGATGCCACGCGAAGCGCCCGTGACCAGCGCCACCTGGCCGGCAAATGCGATTTCCGTCATGTTCTTCTCCTCAGGTGATAGGCTGCTGTCAGCCGAGCAGGCCCCTGACGTCAGCCAGGGTGGCCGGATCGTAGAGAGCGGAACCGGTCAGGTCGGCATCGATCCGCTTGGTCATGCCCGCCAGAACCTTGCCAGGACCGCATTCGACCAGCGTTGTGATGCCGCGCGCCTTGATGGCCTGGACACATTCGACCCACCGCACCGGACCGAAGGCCTGGCGATAGAGGGCATCCCGGATGCGGTCGGCATCGGTCTCGACCGACACATCGATGTTGTTGACCACCGGGATCTGGGGAGTCGCCAGGGCAGTGGCAGCGAGCTGCTCGCGCAGCTTCTCTGCGGCCGGCTTCATCAGGCTGGAATGAAAGGGTGCCGATACCGGCAAAGGCAGTGCCCGCTTGGCACCTTGGGCCTTGAGCAATTCACAGGCCTTTTCGACCGCGGCCTTGCTGCCGGCGATCACGGTCTGGGCCGGGTCGTTGAAGTTCACCGCCTCCACCACCTCGCCGCTGCCAACGCCGAACGTGGCCTGCGCTTCGGCACAGCCGGCCTTGACCTTCTCGACATCCATCCCCAGGATGGCTGCCATCGCGCCGGTGCCAACCGGTACCGCCTCCTGCATGGCAGCGGCTCTGAAACGCACCAGCGGCGCGGCCTGCCCCAGCGTCAGCACGCCGGAAGCCACCAGAGCACTGTACTCGCCCAGCGAGTGACCAGCCACCGCAGCCGGCTTCGCGCCCCCTTCGGCACACCAGACACGCCAGGCAGCCACACCCGCCACCAGCATGACGGGCTGGGTGTTGGTCGTCAGGGCCAGCGCTTCCTTGGGTCCGTCATGGATGAGCCGCGCCACATCCTGGTTCAGCGCGTCGGACGCCTCCCTGAGCGTCTCTGCCACCGCGGGGTGATCACCCCAGGCATCCAGCATGCCGACTGATTGCGAGCCCTGGCCGGGAAACAGAAATGCAAAGGAGGTCATGAATGGATCCTGAAAAGGGAAAGACCGTGCCGGGTCAGAAATCGAGCAGCACCGAGCCCCAGGTGAAGCCGCCGCCCACGCCTTCGAGCAACAGCGTTTGGCCGGACTGGATGCGTCCGGTTCTCACGCCGTGGTCGAGCGCCAGGGGGATCGAGGCCGCCGACGTGTTGCCGTGCTCGTCGACCGTGACGATGACCTTGTCCATGCCCAATCTGAGCTTGCGTGCCGTTCCCTGCATGATGCGGATATTGGCCTGGTGCGGTATCAGCCAGTCGATGTCTTCGGGCTTGCGTCCAGCCTTCTCGAGCGACGTGCGCGCCGTCTGTTCGAGCACACCCACGGCCAGCTTGAAGACGGCCTGCCCGTCCATGCGCAACAGCGGAGATCCCAGCACCTCGCCACCCGCGACATGCCCGGGCACGCAGAGGATGTCGGTGTGCCTGCCATCGGCGTGGATGTCGGTGGCAAGGATGCCTGGCTCGGCGCTGGCTTCAAGCACGACGGCACCCGCACCGTCGCCGAACAGCACACAGGTGGTGCGGTC
>JALOSN010000131.1 GCA_025458415.1 Hydrogenophaga sp. | reverse complement strand
CTGGGTGATCGGCATGGGCAAGCTGGGCGCCCGTGAACTCAACGTCTCCAGCGACATCGACCTGATCTACGTCTACGACCAGGACGGAGAAACGGCGGGTAACAGCGAGGGGCGCAACCGCATCAGCAACCACGAGTACTTTGCGAAGGCGGTCAAGCACATCTACAACACGGTGGGCGAGACCACCGAGCACGGCAGCGTGTTCCGGGTCGACCTGGCGCTGCGACCGAACGGCAACTCGGGGCCACCGGCGGTCTCGCTGGGGGCGCTGGAAGAGTATTTCCTGGTGCAGGGACGCGAGTGGGAACGCTTTGCCTGGCTCAAGAGCCGGGTCATCGCGCCGGCGGCCAGCATCGCCGACGGCCAGGCTGGCGCGCTGCGCGGGTCGGTGCTGCCCTTCGTGTTCCGCAAGTACCTGGACTACAGCGTTTTCGACTCGCTGCGCACCCTGCACCGGCAGATCCGCGACCACGCCGCCAAGCGGGCGGCGGGCAACCCCGGCCGGGCCAACGACGTCAAGCTCTCGCGAGGTGGCATCCGCGAGATCGAATTCACCGTGCAGCTGCTGCAGGTGGTGCGCGGTGGCCAGTTCCCCGAGTTGCGCACCCGCCCCACGCTGGATGCGCTGCAGCGCCTGTGCCGGGCCCACCTGATGCCGGCCGAGACGGCGGATGCCCTGGCCAGGGCCTATGTGTTCCTGCGCCGCGTCGAGCACCGCATCCAGTACCTGGACGACCAGCAGACGCATCTGATGCCCACCCGCGACGACGACCTGGGCTGGATCGCGGCCACCATGGGCTATGGCGACATGTGCGCCTTCCTGCACGAGTTCGACACCCACCGCGAAACGGTGGCCCACGAGTTCGACAAGCTGCTGGGCGGGGCGTCCGGCGGCGCCTGCAACGGCAAGGGCTGCCCGGGACGCAACGGTCGCAGCGCGGTGCAGGACCTGCAGGGCGTCATGTCGCAGCTGCCCGAGGCCTTCTCGGCCAAGGTGGCCCAATGGTGCGAGCACCCGCGGGTGCTGGCGCTGCGCGAAGACGCGCGGGTGCGCCTGGTGCGCCTAGTCGAGCGCACCGGCGCCTGGCTGGAGGAAGGCCGGGTCAGCGAGACGGCGGCCCTGCGGCTGGCCGACTGGATCGAGCCCCTGCTGCGACGCGAAAGTTACCTGGCGCTGCTGCAGGAGCGTCCCTCGGTGCATGAACGCCTGCTTCGCCTGCTGGGGGCGGCCAGATGGCCGGCGCGCTATCTGCAGCGCCACCCGGGCGTGATCGACGAGCTGGCCAGCCGCCAGTTGCTGGACGAGCGATTCGATCCGGCGCAGTTCGAGCGCGACCTGGAAGACCGGCGCGCGGCCCTGAAGTCGACCGGCGAAGACGACGAGGAGGAACTGCTGAACCTGTTGCGCCGCGCCCACCACGCCGAGGTGTTCCGCACCCTGGCGCGCGATCTGGAAGGGGTGCTCACGGTCGAACAGGTGGCGGACGACCTGTCGGCGCTGGCCGATGCGGTGCTGCGCGTGACCGCGCGCTGGTGCTGGCAGCGGCTGAGGAACCGGCACCGTGACGAGCCGTCCTTTGCCATCATTGGCTACGGCAAACTCGGCGGCAAGGAGCTGGGCTACGGTTCGGACCTGGACATCGTGTTCGTTTACGAGGACGAGCACGAGAATGCGGGCGAGATCTACGCCGGCTTCGTGCGCAAGATGATCAACTGGCTCACGGTCAAGACCGGTGAGGGCGACCTGTACGAGATCGACACCGCCTTGCGGCCCAACGGCAACTCGGGCCTGCTGGTGACCAGCTTCACCTCCTACGAGAACTACCAGCGCGGCCGTGGCAGCAACACGGCCTGGACCTGGGAGCACCAGGCGATGACGCGTGCACGCTTTGTCATGGGACCTTCGTCACTTGAGGCGCGATTCGATGAAGTGCGTGAAGCGGTCATCGTCGCCGAGCGGGACCACGAGGCCTTGAAACAGGAAATCGTCGCGATGCGCGAGCGCGTGCGCAAGGCGCACCCGGAGCGCGGCGAGCTGTTCGACGTCAAGCACAGCCCGGGCGGCATGGTCGACGTGGAGTTCGTGGTGCAGTACCTGGTCCTGTCGCAGGCCGGCCGCCATCCGGAGCTGCGGGCCAACTCCGGCAACATCAACCTGCTGCAGCGGGCCGAGGCGGTCGGCCTGCTGCCACCGGGCGTGGGCGAAGCGGCCTCGCGGGCCTACCGGCAACTGCGGCAGATCCAGCACCGGGCGCGACTGGACGAGGCTCCGACGCAGGTCGAGGCAGCCAGCGTGGCCGAGGCGGCCACCGCCGTGCGCACCCTCTGGCAACACGTGCTCGGCCCGACCGGCGGCGCGCCCTCGTCATGAACCGTGCCGGCGGCTGGCTGCTGCTGTGCGTGCTGCACGGTGTCGCCAGCATGCTGGTGTGGTGGTCGGGTGAACAGCAGGTACAGCTGCTGACCTGGCAGGCCGACAGCTGGACGCTGCGGCCATGGACGCTGTGGACCAGCGCCTGGGTCCATGTGAACACGCCGCACCTGATCGTCAACCAGTTCATGCTGGGCATCCTGACCGGACTGGCCTGGCTGTTGCGGCCGGGTGTGCGCGCGGCCCTGGCCTGGTTCCTCGCGTGGCCGTTGCTGCAGCTGAGCCTGAGCCTGTGGCCCCAGGTGGGCTACTCGGTGGGATTGACCGGCCTGCTGCATGCCGGCGCCATGATCATGGCCCTGCAGCTGGTGCTGGGTCGCATTGCCACCCGCAAGGCTCGCCGCTGGGGCCTGATGCTGGTCGCCGGCCTGCTGACCAAGCTGGTGCTGGAGAGGGCCTGGTCCTACCCGGTCGTGTGGGACCCGGCGGGCGACCGCTCGGTGGTCCAGGCCGCGCACCTGTGCGGGGCTGCCTGGGGCGCGGCGCTGACCCTGCTGCTGGACCTCAGGTGGCGCCGCCGGCAGCAACCGGACTGACCACCAGCGACTTGCGGAAGCGGTTGAGCTCCTGCACGGTCTTGAAGCTCTGGTCCATGAGCAGGCTCATGTTGTGCAGGATGCGCTCGACCACCTTGGTTTCCCAGACGGCGTCGAAGTCGATCTGCTTGTCCAGCCAGTGCTCCAGCCACTCGGGGTTGGGCAGGCGGCTCTGGATGGTGTCGCGCGGAAACAGCGCCTTGTTCACGTGCAGGTTGGTGGGGTGCAGGGCCTGGGCCGTGCGCCGCGCACTGGCCATGAGCACACCGACTTTGGCGAAGGCCGAGCGGGCTTCGTCGCCGAACTTGCCGATGGCCCGCTTCATGTAGCGCAGGTAGGCGCCGCCGTGGCGGGCCTCGTCCTGGCTGAGCGTCTGGTAGATGTGCTTGATGACCGGCTCGGTGTGCCACTCGCTGGCACGGCGGTACCAGTGGTTCAGGCGGATCTCGCCGCAGAAATGCAGCATCAGCGTCTCCAGCGCCGGCGCGGGATCGAACTCGAAACGGATGTCGTGCAGCTCCTGCTCGGTGGGCGCCAGCTCGGGGCGGAAGCGCCGCAGGTACTCCATCAGCACCAGCGAGTGTTTCTGCTCCTCGAAGAACCAGATCGACATGAAGGCCGAGAAGTCGGAGTCGTCGCGGTTGTCGCGCAGGAACATCTCGGTGGCCGGCAGCGCCGCCCATTCGGTGATGGCGTTCATCTTGATGGTCTGCGCCTGTTCGTCGCTCAGCAGGCCGGCATCGAAGCGGTCCCAGGGGATGTCCTTGTCCATGTCCCAGCGGACGGACTCGAGTTGCTTGAACAGTTCAGGGTAGAGCATGGCGGCGGGCGGCGGAGCTTGAATCACCGGCAAATTGTAGGTCTGATGCCTGAAAACCCTTACAAATCATTCAGATTCTCAAGGGTATCTACCGCCTGCAGGCGCAGGGCCTGGCGTTCCTCGGGGTCCAGCCGCTGCAGGTTGCGCACCATGAGCGCGGTGCGCGGGTTGGCGCCCAGCGCGGTCTCATGCCGGTCCAGGAAGGCCCAGTACAGGGTGGTGAACGGGCAGGCCTGGGGACCGGTGCGCTGGGCCGGGCGGTAGCGGCAGCCCTGGCAGTGGTTGCTCATGCGGTCGATGTACTGTCCGCTGGCGACGTAGGGTTTGCTGGTGAAGCGGCCGCCGTCGGCGTACAGCGCCATGCCGGCCACGTTGGGCAGCTCCACCCACTCGATGGCGTCGACATAGACGGCCAGGTACCAGTCGGCCACCGGGCGCGGGTCGATCTGCGCCAGCAGGGCGAACTGGCCGGTCAGCATGAGGCGCTGGATGTGGTGCGCATAGCCGTGCCGCAGGGTCTGGCCGATGGCGTCGCGCAGGCAGGCCATGTGGGTCTGGCCCGTCCAGTACCAGGCGGGCAGCGGGCGCTGGTGCCCGTAGTGGTTGGCCTCGCGCAGGCCCGGCATCTGCTGCCAGTAGACGCCGCGGATGAATTCGCGCCAGCCCAGCACCTGGCGCACGAAGCCTTCCACGCCGGCCAGCGGCAGGGCCTGCGGTCCCCGTTCGCGGTGGGCGGCCTCGACGGCATCGATCACCTCGCGGGGGTGGATCAGGTGCAGATTCAGCGCCACCGACAGGAGCGAGTGCCAGCCAAAGGGGGTGTCGTTCCACATCGCGTCCTGATAGGGACCGAAGCCGATCAGGCGCTCGTCGATGAAATGGGACAGGGCCTGCAGGCCCTGCTCCCGGGTGACCGGCCAGACGAATTCGGTCAGCGAGCCAGGATGGCCAGGAAACTGGCGCTCGACCAGTTGCAGGACCTCGCGGGTGGTTTCGTCCGGCTCGAAGCGTGCCGGCGGCGGGACCCAGCCTGGCCCGGACTTCGGGTAGGCCTTGCGGTTGTCGGCATCGAAATTCCAGGCGCCCCCCAGGGGCTCGT
>JALOSN010000130.1 GCA_025458415.1 Hydrogenophaga sp. | reverse complement strand
GGTGTCGCGCGAGATGCCCAGGGCGCGTGCAGCCTGGGTCACGTTCCAGTCATGGCGCGCCAGCGCATGCAACAGCAGGCGCCGCTCCGTTTCGGGCAGGCTGGCGGGCGGGGACTGCGGATCCGGCAGGCCATGGGCATCCGGCATGGCGGCCAGGGCTGGCAGAGGCAGGTCTTCCTCGCCGATCACCCCCGTGTTGGTCAGGATCACGCATTGCTCCACCAGGTTGCCGAGCTCGCGGACATTGCCTGGCCAGCGGTGTGATGCCAGCCGCTGCATGGCCTGCGGCGACCAGGCCAGGCCGCGTTTGCCATAGCGCCGCGCGGCCCGGTCTAGAAACGCCTGCGCCAGCTGTTCGACGTCACCCTGGCGCTCGCGCAAGGGCGGCAGCTCGATGCGCATGGTGCCCAGCCGGTAGTAGAGGTCCCCCCGGAAAGCGCCCGAGCGCACCATCTCCTCCAGCGGGCGGTTGGTCGCCGCCAGCACGCGCACATCCACCTGCTGCTCGCGCACGCTGCCCAGCCGGCGGAACCGGTGGTCCTCCAGCAGCTTGAGCAGTTTGGCCTGGGTGGCCGGCTCCAGCTCGCCCACCTCGTCCAGAAACAGCGTTCCGCCATGGGCAGCCTCGACCAGACCGATGCGGCGTTCCCGGGCGTCGGTGAAGGCCCCGCGCTCGTGCCCGAACAACTCGCTCTCCACCAGCTGCGCCGGCAGGCTGGCACAGTTGATCTCGACGAACGGCCCGTGGCGACGCGGGCCTTCCCCGTGCAGGGCGCGGGCCACCAGTTCCTTGCCGGTGCCGGTCTCGCCGCCGATCAGCACCGCCGGCGCCCGGCCTTCGCTCATCCGGGTCTCGGCCTCCACCAGCTGGCGCAGCCGCTCGCGCAGGCGCTGCATGGCCGGCGAGTCGCCCAGCAGCGAGGCCAGCCCGTCGGTGGCGGGTGAGGGTGTGCCCGGTGTACCGGCGCGCAGGTGCCGCAGTTCCTGGGCCTGGCGCTGTTGCTGGACCGCCCGATCCAGCACCTGCTTGAGCTGGTGCAACGACACCGGCTTGATCAGGTAGTCGAAGGCTCCGGCCTTCATGGCCTCGACCGCCACCTTCTCGCTGCCGTGACCGGTGGCCATCACCACCGGCAACTGCGGCTCCAGGGCGCGCATGCGCTGCAACACCGCCAGCCCGTCCTGGCCGGGCAGGTTGTGGTCCAGCACCACCACATCCGGTCGCCCGGACTCCAGCAGGGCCAGTCCCTCCTCGCCACTGGATGCGCCCTCGCAGGTCAATCCGTGCCGCTCCAGATAGAGCAGCATGTTGCGGGCCAGTACAGGCTCATCCTCGACGATCAGCACCTTGTAGTTCATGGACATCATCCGTCGGCCAGCGGACGGGTCGGCGGCACCAGCGGCAGGAACACGCGCGCCTGGGTCCCCTCGCCCGGCTGGCTCTGCAGTTGCAGGCTGCCCCCCAGGCGCTCGACGCTGCGCCGGGCCAGGGGCAGGCCCACCCCGAGCCCGGTGCGCTTGGTGGTGTGAAAGGGCAGGAAGACCCGCTCAAGATCGTCCTTGCCCAGGCCGACCCCGGTGTCGGAAACCGTCACCAGAAGCCCCCTGCCTTCCTCCTGCGCGGTCAGGTGCAGCTGCCCTCCGTCGGGCATGGCATCCAGGGCGTTGGTCATGAGGTTGTCAAACGCCTGCTCGAGCGCGGGCGCATCGGCCTGGGGTTGGGGCAGCCGGGCCGGCCAGTCACAGGACACGCGGACGCCCTGCCGTTCCATCCGGATCGCATGGTTGGCGATCACCCGGTTGAGCAGGTCGTCGATCGCGACCGGTGCGAGCGAGCGCCCACCCTGCTGGGCGTAGGCCAGCAGCCGGGCAATCCAGGACTGCAGGCGGTCCACCTCCGACATGATGTCGCCGGCCAGGTCGCGGTCCGGCCCCATGGCCATGAGCTCGGCGCTGGAGCGGATGGCGCCCAGCGGATTGCGCAGGCCGTGCGCGACGGCCGATGCCATGTCGCCCACGGCCGCCAGGGACTCGTTGGCGACAATGGTGCGTTGCTGGCGTGCGATCTGCCGGTCGGCCTGCATCACCAGCCAGACCAGGGCCAGATAGGTCACCAGACCGCTGAGCACACAGGCGGCCCAGACCCAGCGGGTGATCTCGTGCACATCGTTCAGCAGGTCCTCGGGCAGCATGTAGAGCTCGATCACCCCCACCACGCGGGCGGCGGCGTCCTGCACCGGAATGTAGACCTCGACCGCGTCAACGGCATCGTTGCGCAGAAAGGCGTGCTCGGGCTTGATGAAGCTGCTGGCCTGCAGCAGTTCGCTCTCCACTTCCAGCCGGCCGAGCAATGCACCATCCAGCTCATGGTTGGTGCCGGCGTCCTGGCCGATGGCGCTGGGGTTGGTGGACCAGACGACACGCCGCGTGGTATCGAACACATTGGCATGCCCCAGGCCGGGCATGCGGGCCAGCTCGGCGAACAGCAGCTCGATGCCCTGCGTGTTGCGGGCGTTGACAAAGAACTCGTCGCCCCTGTGCATCTTCATGAGGCTGCCGACGAAATCGCGCGCCAGCTCGGCGTTGTGGCGGATCATGCGCTCGGCCACATACTGGGACAGCAGCGTGGCACTGGTCAGAGCGGTCACCACCACGCACAGCAGGCTGACGGCGGCAAAGCGCCGGGTCCCCAGCAGCGAACGAACGGAAACAGGCGCCATGCCGTCAAACCCTGGGCGCGCCGGTATTGGCGCCAGACCATTGTACGGAGCGACGCAAGCGCGGCCGACGGCGGCCGGCGGGTGGGGCAAATCCCCCGGGCGGTGGTCCGCAACGGGGCATTTGCCCCACCCGGACCATCCGCCAGCGGTCACCGCACACGCGGCCGGAGCGCAGGAAACCCTTGGCTGACAAGGACTTGCGCAGGATCGGTAGCGCCGGGAGGTGATGCATGGCATGGGCGTTGCAAGAGGTGTTCCGTCCCTGCCACCGTGAACCAAGCCATGAAAGCCGCCACCGCGCCCGATGCCCGCCCGAACACGCCATCCACCGGATCGGCGCAGGTGATCGTGTGGCCGCTCGATCCGGTGCGTGCCCGCGGTATCGCCAGCCGCGAAGCCGCGGACATCGAGCCGCCGGCGCTGGCGATGCAGCTGGCCCGCCGGCGCGCCGGCCCGGTAGGCGGACGCTGGTACGGCCTGGCCGGTACCGGCTGAAGCGAAGACCGCTTCAGCCGATCGCGTCCTTCAGCCGGTGCCAGAGCATGCCCAGCGCCAGACTGGGTGTGCGCAGCAGCGGGCCGAAGTCGGGCAACCGTTTCGTGATGATGTCGACGGAGTGCCCACAGGTGCTCCACCGGGGCCGTTGGGACGGCCGGCAACACATCGCCCACCGGCCGGCGCGTGACAAAGCAATTGCGTCAGGTCACTGGGGGGCTTGCCCCGGTTCCCCCACCCACACGGGTGTCCTGCCCCATCCGCAGTGCCTCCAGCGTCACCCCCTCAGCGCGTCCCGTCAGGAAATCTCTTTTCACATCAATAGATTGCGAAAGGTTCACGAATGCGGATGGTCGGTGGCACAGCGGTTGCGAAACGTCCCCCGACCACGAGCGTTGTCGGTCGACATTCTGTTCCACCTTTCCACGGGAGTCCCCCATGAACCACCGCACCGTCCTGATCACCGCCCTGCTGCTGTCCGCCACCGGCGCCGCCGTTGCCGGCCCAACCTGCACCGATGAACCCCAGAGCAAATGGCTCAGCGAGGCCGAGATGACCAAGCGCTTCCAGGCCCTGGGTTACAGGGACGACGTCAAGAAGCTGCATGTCTCCAAGGGCAAGTGCTGGGAGATCTACGGCCACGACAAGCAGGGCCGCAAGGTCGAGGTGTACTTCCACCCGATCACCGGCGCGATCGCCCGAGAAAACGTGCGCAAATAAGCCCCGGCAAGAGGACACCCGATGAGCGCCCACCCGGCCCGCGTGCGCGTCTGGGACCGCTTCGTGCGGACCTTCCACTGGTCGCTGGTGGCGTCTTTCGCCACCGCGTACTTCTACACCGAGCACATCGGCTGGGTACACGAAGGCGCTGGCTACCTGGCGCTGGCGCTGATCGCGGCGCGCTGCGTCTGGGGATTCGTCGCTCCGAGTCCCCACGCTCGATTCGAAAGCTTCGTTCCCACACCCGGGCGCCTGTGGAGCTACCTGAGCCAGCTGGTGCGCGGCCGGGAGCCACGCCATCTGGGCCACAACCCTGCCGGGGCGATCATGATCCTTTACCTGCTGGCTGCGGTGGCCGTGATCAGCATCACAGGCCATCTGATGACCACCGACGCCTTCTGGGGCAATGACCTGGTCGAGACCCTGCACGTTGCCACGGTCGACCTCACCGTCATCGCGGTACTCGTGCACGTCGGTGCGAACCTCTACGAAAGCGTCCGACACCGCGAGAACATGTTCAAGGCCATGTTCACAGGTGAGAAGAACGCGCTGCGGTCTTCCGACCCCAGCCATAACGACACACCGTCTCTGCAGGACTGGCCCGACACCCAGCCCTCGGAACCGGTGCCCCTGGCAGGCACTGCGCCACGCGCGCGCCCCTGAGTCCGCGACAAACGGGCCGCTTCAGCCGATCGCGTCCTTCAGGCGGTGCCAGAGCATGCCCAGCGCCAGACTGGGTGTGCGCAGCAGCGGGCCACCCGGGAAACGGTGGTGCTGCAGCCTGGCAAACAGGTCGAAGCGCTCGGCCTGGCCCGCAACCGCCTCGGCCACCAGCTGGCCGGCCAGACCGGTCAGCGCGACGCCATGCCCGCTGAAGCCCTGCAGGTAGTACAGGTTGTCGCCCAGCCGGCCGAAGTCGGGCGAACGGTTCATGCTGATGTCGACAAAGCCGCCCCACAGGTGCTCCACCGGAGCCGTTGCCAGCGCCGGGAACACCTCGCCCATGCGCCGGCGCATGACGGCTTCGAGTCGGGCCGGCGTTCGCGTGGTGTAGCTCACGCGCCCACCGAACAGCATCCGGTGATCGGCGCTGAAACGGAAATAGTCGAGCACCACGTTGTTGTCGCAGACCGCGGCGTTGGACGGGATCAGGCGGCGGCACAGTGCCGGATCCAGCGGTGCGGTGCCCAGGATGTAGGTGCCCACCGGCATGATGCGCGGCGCGATCTCGGGCGCCACCCTGGGCCCGTACTCGGGCAGCATGCAATTGCCGGCCAGCACGCCGAAACGCGCCGTCACATGGCCTTGCGCGGTGCGTGCCACCAGCGTGGCGCCACGCGTCAGCGCGGTCACCGGTGAATGCTCGAACAGCCGCACGCCGGCCGCTCGCGCCGCGTCGGCCAGGCCCAGCGCGTACTTCAGCGGGTGCAGGTGCCCCGAACGCGATTCATACGCCGCGGCTCGGTAGCGTGGGCTGTCGATCAGCCGACGTGCATCGGCTCCCTCGGCCCAGTCGCACGGAATGCCCAGTGCCTGCAGGCCGTCGACGTCCTCGCGCAGGGCCCGCGCCTTGCGCGGGCTGTCGGCCACATACAGGTAGCCCGGCACCCAGTCGCAATCGATCCGGTGCTGGCGGATGCGCTGCTGGATCAGGTCCAGCCCCTGCAGCGACAGGTCCCAGGCACGGCGCGCATCGGCGGCGCCCAGCTGCTGCTCGAACGGCGACTGGCCGCTGGCAAAGCCGACGATGGCCTGGCCGCCGTTGCGGCCCGAGGCGCCCGAGCCGATCCGGTCGGCCTCCAGCAGCGCCACCGAATAGCCGCGCTGCGCCAGCTCCAGTGCCGAACTCAGGCCCGCGAAGCCTCCGCCGACCACCAGCACATCGGCCGTCTGCGCGCCCTGCAGCGGCGGGTGGACCGCCGGCCGCTGCACGCTGGCCTCGTAGTAGCTGCGCCGGTTGAGCTGGGTATCCGAACCGATCAGGGAGCCGCCGGCCATGGTCAGACCTCCGTCAGCCGACCCAGGCGGCGGGCCACCTGGCCGCACAGGTAGGTCCAGACAAAGCTGGCGGCCGCATTGCTGGTCAGCTCGGCGTGGTCGTAGGCCGGGGCCACCTCGACGCAGTCCATGCCGATCCAGTTCAGGTCGGCCAGCTCCTCCAGCAGGGTCAGCACCTGCGAACTGGTCATGCCGCCGGGTTCGGGTGTGCCGGTCCCAGGGGCGAAGGCCGGGTCCAGGCAGTCGATGTCCAGGCTGAGGTAGCACGGCCGCTGGCCGATGCGGTCGCGGATGGCCCCGATCACCGGCTGCAGGCCGGCACCGTCCAGCCCCCGCAGCGCGCGCGCGGTGAAGATCTGCCCGCCCTGGTCGGCCACATACTCGCGCGCCGCGCGCACACCGGCCGAACGGATACCCACCTGCACCGTGTGCGCGGCGCTGACCAGGCCCTCCTGCAGCGCCTCGTAGGTCCAGGTGCCGTGGCCCGAGGGCTCGCCGAAATGGTCGGTCCAGGTGTCGCAATGGGCGTCGAAGTGGACCAGGGCCAGCGGCTGGCCACCGTGGCGGGCATGGGCGGCGCGCAGCAGCGACAGGGTGACCGAATGGTCGCCGCCGAGGAAGACGCAGTGGTGGCGGGCCATCAGCCCGGCGGCCTGGGTCTCGATGTGCCGGCGCACCTCGTCCAGCGGCGAGGCGTTGGGCAGGCGCAGGTCCAGCGCATCGCCCAGGTGCTCCAGTGGCGAGACGTCGAACACCGGGTGGATGCCGTCACACAGCATCAGGCTGGCGCTGCGGATGGCTTGCGGGCCGAAGCGCGCCCCCGGCCGGTTGGTGACCACCCCGTCGTAGGGCACGCCGGCCACCGCGAACGGCTGGTCGGACAGGGGTTCACAGGCCAGAAAACGGGTGCTGTGGTTGGCGTAGGCGAATTGACCGATGGCCATGGGGGGTCCGCGGAAAGTGCAATTGGCGCGACGATACGCCACCTTCTGCCGCCTTGGCAGGTCCACTTGGGCGTGAGCGACAGGACCACCCGCCCCTGGCGGGCGGGTTCAGTGCAGGGTCGGCCCGCCGGGGTGAACGCTCGGGAAGGCTTCCCAGCCCGTGTCGTCCTGGGCATCAGGCGGATCTGCCCGATCGCTAGACGAGGGCATGAGGCGCACGCCCAGCGCATTCCAGTCAATCAGGTCTTCGGAAGCCGCCCCTGGCCGGGCCGTGTTGGCGGCCGGACCCTCGTCCTCCTGCCAGAACGTCGATCGGTAGGACGCCAGGGTGCGCGCCAGCCGGTCAACCAGCACGGGCCGGGCGGCCGGCGACAGGTAACCGTGCACCGCCAGCACGGCCATCAGGGCATCCAGGCTGGCCTCATCGTCCAGCATGGCGCCCTGCGCCCGGTCCTCCACGCTGCTGACGGCGGCCAGGAAATCGGCCAGACCGCTGCTTTGCGAAGGCCAGAGCAGGGAAGGATCGACCGTCAGACAGATGGCCCGGAATGCGTCGAAGAAACGCCCGCGCGGGGAAGCCCCTTGCACGCCGGCAACCTGCCCCAGCTGCCGCATGAGGGCCCGCAAGGACAAGGGGACCTCGGCGGCTTCGGGCGGTGACTGGGGGTTGACGGTGTAAGACATGGAGCACCACGGGCATCGGCCA
>JALOSN010000007.1 GCA_025458415.1 Hydrogenophaga sp. | reverse complement strand
TGGAGTGAGGGTGCTGGCGTTGTCCTTGTAGAGCTTGAGCAGGGCGTTGGCCAGGTGCGCTCCGCTGGTCTGGGCCACGGCGTAGGCGTCGGCCTCGAATTCGTGCCTGCGCGAGAGCTGGGCCATCAGGGGTTGCAGGAAGTAGGTGAACAGGGGCACCACCATCACGAACAGCAGCAGGGCCAGCGCGTTGTTGGGGGCATCCATGGCGGGCTGCACGCCCAGCCCTGTGTAGAACCACACCTGGCCTGACATCCATCCCAGCAGGGCAAAGCCGGCCAGGCTCAGTGCAAACATGACCACCAGTCGCTGCAGGATGTGGCGCCGCTTGTAATGACCCAGTTCGTGGGCCAGCACCGCGTCCACCTCGGCCGGGTCGAGCTGCTTGAGCAGGGTGTCGAAGAAGACCACCCGCTTGGCGGCGCCGAAGCCGGTGAAGTACGCGTTGGCATGGGCGCTGCGTTTGCTGCCGTCCATCACGAACAGGCCTTTGGCCGAGAAGCCGCAACGCTGCATGAGCGCGGTCACCCGGGTCTTGAGGGTCTCGTCCTCCAGCGGCTCGAACTTGTTGAACAGGGGCGCGATCAGGGTCGGGTAGAGCAGCAGCATCAGCAGGTTGAAGCCCATCCAGACACCCCAGGCCCAGAGCCACCAGACCGGCCCCGCGGTGCCCATCAGCCACAGCACCAGCGCCACAATCGGCAGACCGAGCAGCACGCCCACCACCGCACCTTTGACCAGGTCGCCCAGCCACAGGCCCAGGGTCATGCGGTTGAACCCGAAGCGCTCCTCGATCCGGAAGCTGCTCCACCACTCCAGTGGCAAGGTCAGCAGGCCGCCGATCAGGGCAAAGGCCCCGATCAGGGCCAGTTGCTGGACCATGCCACCACCCAGCCAGTCCAGCAGCAGCTGGTTGAGCCAGTGCAGCCCGCCCAGCAAGGTCCAGCCGAGCAGCAGGGCGGCTTCCACTGCCGTGGTCAGCAATCCGAAACGTGCCTTGGCGATGGTGTAGTCGGCCGCCTTGTGGTGGGCCGGCAACGCCACTGCCTGGGCAAACGGTGAGGGCACGGCATGGCGGTGCAAGGCGAGGGCACGGCATGGCGGTGCAAGGCGACGTGCCGAATCTGGCGGCTGGCCAGCCAGGTTCTGGTGACCAGGCCGCCGATCAGGGCGGCACAGAAAACGGCCGTGAAGGCCAAAGAGGCGGTGTCCATGGCGCGGAGTCTAACGAAATGGCCAAGGCCACGGCGCAGGCGGGGCCGGGAGGGAGATCGGGCACATCGGCGAGAATGCCTGCCATGAGTACGGAAAACCCGATCGACGCACCCCCTATCGGTGCAGCCGGAACCGCCACCGGTTCCGCGGCACTCCCCCCTTTGGCACGCAGCGACCAGAACCTGGTCTGGCTCGACTGTGAAATGAGTGGCCTGGACCCTGAAAAGGAGCGTCTGCTGGAGATTGCCGTTGTCGTCACGGGGCCGGAGCTGACGCCACGGGTGGAGGGACCGGTGCTGGTGATCCACCAGGGTCCGGCGGTGCTCGATGCCATGGACAACTGGAACAAGGGTACGCACGGCCGCAGCGGACTGATCGACAAGGTCAAGGCCAGCACCATCGACGAGGCCGACGCCGAGCAGCAGCTGCTGGAGTTCATCGCCCGTTATGTGCCCAAAAACGCCTCGCCCATGTGTGGCAACACCATCAGCCAGGACAGGCGCTTCCTGGTGAAGTACATGCCGAAGCTGGAAGCCTATTTCCACTACCGGTGCCTTGACGTGAGCACACTCAAAGAACTGGCCAAGCGCTGGCGCCCGGCGGTCTATGACGCGTTCAAGAAACAGCAGCGCCACACCGCCCTGGCCGACGTGCACGAGTCGATCGACGAACTCGAGCACTACCGCACCCATTTCTTGCGCTGACCCTGGCCCGGCAGTCACCAGCGGCTGTGCGATCCGGTCGACGGGTGCCGGCGCCGGGCGGGGGCTGCCGGACACATGTCAAAATCGTGAAATTCACGTGAAAAAAACATGACAAAAAAATCCCGCAGCCGGTTTGTGTCCCGGCACCTGGAAGTCATCCAGCTCGGTGGCGCCCTGTTGTTCCTGGCCCTCGTGGGCCTTTACGCCTCGCTGACCGGCGCTGCGGTGGCCGATCTGCCGACCATGTCGGTGGGATTGCTGATCGTGGCCGCCGTCATCGGTGGCTACATGGCCATGAACATCGGCGCCAACGACGTTGCCAACAACATGGGGCCTGCGGTGGGGTCCGGCGCCATCACCATGGGCTGGGCCATCGCCATCGCAGCGGTGTTCGAGGCGCTGGGCGCCATCTTTGCCGGTGGTGAGGTGGTCGGCACGATCAAGGGTGGCATCATCGACAGCAAGCAGATCGCCGATCCGGCGCTGTTTGCCTGGGTGATGCTGGCGGCACTTCTGGCGGGTGCGCTGTGGCTGAACCTGGCCACGGCCCTCGGGGCCCCTGTGTCGACCACCCACTCGATCATCGGCGCCGTCATGGGGGCCGGTATCGCCGCCGGCGGCTGGGGACTGGTGAACTGGGCCACCATCACCAGGATCGTGGCCAGCTGGGTGGCTTCGCCCCTGGCGGGTGCGCTGATCGCGGCCTTGTTCCTCTACGCCATCAAGCGCAGCATCACCTACCGCACGGAAAAGACCGAGGCGGCAGCCCGGGTGGTACCGGTGCTGATCGCCCTGATGGTCTGGGCTTACGCGACCTTCATGATGCTCAAGGGCCTGAGCCAGCTGATCAAGGTGGGCTTCTTGCCCGCTGTCGCGCTCGGTGCCGTCGTGGCGGTGGTGGTCTGGGCCCTCATTCGCAAACCGATCGCCCGGGCTGCCCTGAGACAGGACAACAGCAAGGATGGCGTCAACCGCCTGTTCGTCTGGCCCCTCATCTGTTCGGCTGCGCTGCTGAGCTTCGCGCACGGTGCCAACGACGTGGGCAACGCGATCGGACCGCTGGCGGCCATTTATGAGGCGGTCAAGAGCGGCGCGGTGGCCACCCGTGCGGCATCCCCGATGTGGATCATGGTGCTGGGCGCCATGGGACTGGCGGTCGGACTGGCCCTGTACGGTGCCAAGCTGATCCGCACCGTGGGCAAGGAAATCACCGAACTGGACAACATGCGGGCGTACTCCATCGCCATGTCGGCCACCGTGACGGTGATCGTGGCTTCGGAGATGGGCATGCCCATATCGACCACGCACACCACCATTGGCGCGGTGTTCGGAGTCGGGTTCCTGCGCGAGCTTCTCAAGGTCAACTACGCCAAGATGGAATCGGTGGTGTTCGCCGGTCATCAGGGCGCCGACCGCGGTGAGGTCGAGGCCTACCTCAAGCGCTTCGAGGCAGCCGAGGTCAGGGAGAAGAAGCGCATGCTGGCCGAGATGAAGAAGCGGGCCAAGCTGCGCGAGATGGCCGAAGGAACGGTCCTGGCCAAAAAGGAACAGAAAGCGATGAGGAAGGCCTACAAGAAGGAGCTGGTCAAGCGTTCGACGGTGATGCGCATCGTGGCCGCCTGGATCGTGACCGTGCCTGCCACCGCCGTGCTGGCGGCGATCCTGTTCCACATCGTCGTGGCCGTGATGACCTGATCCCTGCAGACGGAAAAAGGGCTAGGGTAATCCCTGAAACTGTGTGATAATCAAAGGCTGCGCCCAAAAAGCGCAGCCTTTGTGCATCTGCCTCACACTCACAGTGTCCCGCAGTCCCGACGCACCGCACGCGGTGTGAACCGGGACGATCTGATCGGGGCCATGCGTTGTTCGCAGCCCATACCCGTCACCGGGTCCAGGCTCGCCTCGCTCTTCGTTTGATGGTTGATGTTGTCTGCAACCACGAACGAAGCAGCCCGACTGCGCGTTGAGCGTTCCTGATGGAACCGCTCAGACCTGCGCACCGCGTTTCGCTTTGTCCGCATGTGCGCGCCCCATTTTCTGGCGCGCCGGGATGATGAAACATGAAAGAACGTATGGATGACGTCGCCTTCGAGGCGCAAGAGCTGGACGCGACCGTGGTCGCGGAACCTCAGGCCGCGGTGCGTGAGCCCAATGCCTTTGAATTGCTGGGCCTGGCCTCTGAACTGGCCCAGGCCTGTGCCGATCTGGGCTACGTGGCTCCCACGGCAGTCCAGTCCCAGGTGGTGCCCAAGGCACTGCTGGCCGAGGGCGAACAGCGCTACGCCGACCTGATGGTCTCCAGCCAGACGGGCAGCGGCAAGACCGCCGCCTTCCTGCTGCCGGTGCTGCACACCCTGATCCAGCAGAAAGACGCCGAGCAAGCCCGCGAGCGCGAGGCCCTGGAGCGTGCCACCGCCGAGGCCCTGGCCCGTGGCGAAGCGCCGCCCAAGCGTCCCAAGCGCAAGAACCCGACCCTGGCGCGCCACTTCAAGCCGGCGACCCCCGGCGCACTGGTGCTGTGCCCGACCCGCGAACTGGCCCAGCAGGTGGCCCACGATGCCATCGACCTGGTGCGCCATTGCCGTGGCCTGCGCATTGCCAACGTGGTGGGCGGCATGCCTTATCAGATGCAGATCGCCCGCCTGCAGAACGCCGATCTGGTGGTGGCCACGCCCGGCCGCCTGCTGGACCTGCAGCGCTCGGGCCAGATCCAGCTCGATCAGGTTCAGTTCCTGGTGGTCGACGAGGCTGACCGCATGCTGGACCTGGGCTTTGCCGACGACCTGGCCGAGGTCAACAACCTGACCAGCCAGCGCCGCCAGACCATGATGTTCAGTGCCACCTTCGCGCCGCGCATCCAGCAACTGGCGCTGCGTGTGATGCACGACGGCGGCAAGCATGTGCAGAAGGTGCAGATCGACACGCCCCAGGAGAAGCACGCCAACATCCGCCAGCAGCTGTACTGGGCCGATGACCAGCAGCACAAGCGCGCCTTGCTCGACCACTGGCTGCGCGACGCCGCCATCGACCAGGCGGTCGTCTTCTGCAGCACGCAGATCGAATGCGACGGCCTGGCTGCCGACCTGCAGCAGGCCGGTTTTGCCGCCGTCGCTCTGCATGGGGCCCTGAGCCAGGGCCTGCGCAACCGCCGCCTGATGGCGCTGCGCAACGGTCAGGTGCAGTTCCTGGTGGCCACCGATGTGGCAGCCCGCGGCATCGACGTGCCGACCATTACGCACGTGTTCAACTACGGTCTTCCGATGAAGGCCGAGGACTACAGGTCAAGACCGTGCAAGGCCTGGAGCCGCGCCAGCGTCCGCCGCAGAACGACTTCGGTCGTGGCCGTGGCAACGGTGGCCGTCCGGCCGGGCGCGGTGGCGACCGTTTTGGTGACCGCCGTGGTGCGCCCCGCATGGGTGGCGGCTTCGGCGACGCACGACCGGCAGAGCGCGACGAGCGCCGCGCCGATCCCCGCTGGGAGCGGCCTGCCCGCGACGAAGCGGCCCGGCCGCGTCAGGGAGCAGGCGCCCATGGCGGTTTCGCATCGTTCGGTCGCACCGACAAAGGGCGTGAGCGACCGGGAGCGGCCCTGGCCGATCGCGGTCCGCGCGAGCAACGCTCGGGTGACCGCTTCGGTGGTCGTGGTGCCCCTGCGGAGGGTCGCCGCAACGACGCTTTCCGTCCGTCGGCACGCCGCAGCCCGCGCTGAACACAGCACGGTGCGCACATGAAAAAGCCGGGCTCGTCCCGGCCTTTTTTCGGCCGGGCCGTCCAGTTGACGGCTCTGATCACTCCACGATTACATAGTGCTTGCTTGCGGCTTCGATGGTGATCCAACGTCCTGAAAAGCCCTTGGGCACGTGAAAGGCATCGCCTGCGGCGAACTCGGCGCGGTTGCCCTTTGCGTCTTCCAGTGCGATACGACCGCTGGTGATGAAGCAGAACTCGCCGTACGGGTAGTCGACTGGTATCTCTCCTGGCTGACCTTCCCAGGAACCTGCCAAAAACTGGCTGGCCGGACCTTCAGCGACACGCCAGTCGGTTTCTTTCCAGTCGGTTGAGGTGCCTTCCGGTAGAGGAGGTAGGTCGGACTGGACGCCCCGTCCGAGGCCGAGTCTGCGAATAGCTTGAATGTCCTTGTTCATGAGGGTTTCCTTGGGTTGAAGTCAATCGGGGTATTGCGTGACAGCGTTGCAATTCGTACCGCGCAAGAAATGCTGGGGTTCCTGGTAGGCACGCAGGCCGGGAATGCCCAGCTCTCGCCCGATGCCGCTACTGCCAAAACCGCCCCAGCCGACCTCGGGGAACACCATCTGGGGCACGTTCTGCCAGACAATGCCGGCCCGCAGTGCGCGGGCGATACGCTGCAACTCGTCGGTGTCTTCGCTTATCACCGTACCGGCCAAGCCGTACTCGGTGTCGTTGGCTGCCGCTACGGCTTCGCCTTCGGTGCCGAAAGGTCGAACGCACGCCACTGGACCGAATATCTCGTCGCGCCAGAGCGGATGACCGGCCGAGACACCGGCCAGCACGGTAGGTTCCACAAAAAAGCCTTCGGGCGCCTCGTCCGGCACATCGCCGCCTGCCATTACGTCAATGCCATCCAGGATGCCCTGCCTGATCATGGCCAGCACCCTGGCTTGCTGCTGCTGGTTCACCAGGGGGCCGTAGGCCGGTTCCCCTGGTCTGGCCACCGTCACCGGTCGCCAATGGCTTGCCGCCGCCGCAAAATGCTTCAGGAAGGTCGCATACAGGCTGTGATGGACCAGCACCCGCGAGGTGGCCGAGCACATCTGCCCTGCGTTCGTGAAAATGCCGGTGGCCGCCAGTTGCACCGCGCGGTCGACATCGGCTGAGGCACAGACGATCAGCGAGGACTTGCCGCCCAGTTCCAGGCCCAACCGTGTGAAGCGAGGGGTGGCGGCCTGCATCACCTGCCGGCCGACGGCCGTGCTGCCGGTGAACGATACCTTGTCGATGCCCGGGTGCGCCACCAGCGATCGCCCGACAGTGGCACCACCGAACACCCAGTTCACCACCCCTGGAGGTAACGCACAGCGCGTGATCAGAGCCGCCAGGGCCTGCTCCGGCAGTGGCGCCACCTCCGATGGCTTGACCACCACCACGCACCCCGCGGCCAAAGCGGGCGCCATCTTCCAGGCTGCGGTCACCAGCGGAAAGTTCCAGGGCAGGACCAGTGCTGCGACGCCCACCGGGACATACAGGCGCTCGGCTGAGAACATTCCGTCGGACATCGGCACCGGTTCGCTGTCGAACATGTCCCAGTCAGCACACAGCTCTGCGTAGTAGCGCCAAGTGGCGATGGCGTCGGACACGTCAATGGCTGCCTCGGCAGCCGGCTTGCCGTTGCTCAGGTGCAGGAGCGAACAGAGTCCGCTTTGTTCCCGTTCGAGCGCGGCGGCGATGCGGTGCAGCGCCGCCGCCCTTGCCACTCTAGGCGTGTTTCGCCAGATGGTCAGTGCTCGACGGGCGGCTTGGACCGCCTGATCAACCTGTCCGCTTGATGCGCCTGGTATGTCTCCCAGCCGCAGACCAGTGAGCGGTGAATGTAGGGTCATGGGATCGCCGGTGCCTTCGCATGCTTGCTCACCCGCATAGAGGCCAGGCAACTCATTCAGTCGCCGCTGTGCCACCTGCCGCAACAGACTTGACGCGATGCCGTCAGCGCCTGCGTCGCAAGCGGTGGTCGTCAGGTTCATTCGCGGACCTCCACCCCTGGCATCGCACACAGCATCTCGTAGGCGAGGTTGGCTGCCAGCAGGGCAGTGGTGCCGGCGGTATCGTAGGGCGGGGACACCTCGACCAGATCGGCACCGACCAGGTTAAGACCCCGGCAGCCCCGGATGATCTGCAGCGCCTGCGGTACCGTGAGGCCGGCGATCTCGGGCGTGCCGGTGCCCGGAGCGAACGCCGGGTCGATACCGTCGATATCGAAGCTCAGGTAGACCGGTGCATCGCCTACGCGGGCCCGCACCTGGTCCATCAGGCTATCGAGCGCCTGTCCCCATACCTGCTCGACCTGGACCACGGTGAAGCCCTGGTGGCGACACCAGTCGAAATCCTCGGCCGAGTATCCGGTGCCGCGCAGACCTATCTGGGTCACCCGGTCGTTGATCAGCAGGCCTTCCTCGACGGCCCGCCGGAACGGGGTACCGTGGGCGATCTTCTCTCCGAACATGGTGTCGTTCACGTCGGCGTGTGCGTCCACATGCACCAAGGCCACCGGACCGTAACGGCGCTTCATGGCGCGCAGTACAGGCAGTGTGACGGTGTGGTCGCCACCCAGTGCGATCGGGCGGCATCCCGTCGCGACGATCTGCTCGTACGCTGCCTCGATCCTCGCGATTGAGTCGGCCAGGTTGTAGGGATTGATGGCAATGTCGCCGATGTCAGCGACCTGCAGCGAGTCAAATGGTGCGGCCCGGGTGGCCATGTTGTAGGGGCGCAGCAGCACGGACTCGGCACGGATAGCCCGCGGTCCGAAACGCGCGCCGCTGCGGTTGGACGTACCCAGGTCGAAGGGCAGACCGACGAAGCAGGCGTCCAGCTCGTGCGTGGTGGTGACCGAGGGCAGGCGCATCATGGTGGCGATGCCGCCAAAACGAGGCATGTCGTTGCCCCCAAGGGGTTGGTTGAAGTTGGTTTTCATGGACGGGTGTCTCACATCGGAAAGCCGAGGCGCTTGATGCCGTTGATCCACCAGCGCTTCCAGCCGCCCTGATCGTCCGCACCGTCGAACGCGTGGAACGTGATCTTGGCGCCCAGCCAGCGCAGTGGCTCCGGCGGAATCATGGACACGCCGGTCCGAGCGATGTCCAAGTGGCGCTCGGGTGCATCACGGTCGAGCAGCATGTTCAGGCCCATGCGGGCACCGAATCGGCTTCCGGCCACGCCGAACCCGGTGTAGCCCGCCACGTAGACGACCTTGCCGTCGAAGTAGGGGCGTGCAAACACGGCGCCTCGCGAGCAATAGTCGATCGGTCCGCCCCAGGCGTGGGAAAACGACACATCCTGCAACTGGGGAAAGGTCTTGCGAAACACCTCGCCCAGCCGGTAGTACGTCCTCTCATCGGCATCCTGCGCCGGATTCGGATTGCCATTGAAGTGGTAGCTCACGAGGCCGCCAAAGATGATTCGATTGTCTCGCGTGAGCCGGTAGTAGTTGAGTTGGGTGCGGGTGTCGTACACGCCCTGACGGTTGTGCCAGCCGATGCGCGCCAACTGTTCGTCGGTCAGGGGATCTGTCGCCAGCACATGGTCGCGCACCTGCACGACACGGCGGTTGATGTCGGTGATGCCCACGTTGGCGGTGCCCGTCCCAAGCAGCACCCGGGGTGTCGTCACCCGTCCCGACGGGGTGTGAACGACCATGCTGGTGTTGTTGTCTTCCAGCCGTGTCAGGGGAGAGAGTTCATACAGCCGCACGCCCAGCCGCAGCGCGGCCGCCTTCAGGCCCCAGGCCATTTTTGCTGGATGCACGGTGCCGCTTCGGTCCTTCGACCACATGGCGCCCGCATAAAGCGGGGAAGCCAGCTGAGCCTGAACCTGTTCCCGGTCCAGCAGCACAACGTTGTGTCCATGCCTGCGGTGCAGTTCGTAGTCCTCTCTGAGCTGCGGTAAGTGGCGCTCCTCCACCGCGACGGTCATCTCGCCGTTCCATTCGATGTCTGCTTCGATTCCGTAGTGCGCGACCGCCTGCTTGAAGCCGTCCAGGTTTTCCTGGCCCAGTTGCTCCAGCGCGTCGAGGTCGTTCGGAAACACACGCACCGCGTTGGGCAGACCGTGCATCACCGAGGTCGAGACGATACCGCCGGCGCGGCCAGAAGCACCGTAGGCAACTTTGCCCGCCTCCAGCACCACCACGTCCAGCGACGGGTCCATTTCCTTGGCCTGTACCGCGGCCCACAGGCCGGTGAAGCCGCCGCCGACAATCACCAGATCGGCGTTGGTGCGACCGATCAGCTCGCGCTCGACGGCAGGCGCATCGGACCGGTCCAGCCAGAACGGGAACAGCTTGACGCCCGAAAAGCAAGATGAGATATGGGTGGACATGACAGGGATCGCACCCGAGGGGCGCTGAAATGAGAGGAAAGGAGTGGCAGGTCGGGCGGTTGATCGGCGCCGGCCCGAGCGACCGTTCAGATGTGCATCACCGTGCGACCGCTCCGCCGCAGATACAGACCGTAAACGGCACCGACCAGCACCCACGCCAGCCCAACCTGCAGTGCGACTGCGTGCATGCCCGACAGGATCGCCAACACCGACAAAATGCCGACCACCGGCACCACTCTATGGAAGAAGACATGGCGTCCTGCCGGCTCACGCTGGAAATGCACCAGCACTGCCAGTTGCAGCATCAGAAAACCGATCAGGGCACCGAAGCTGATGATCGAAGCCAGCAGCTCGATACGGTCCTTCAGCCAGAGCGCAACCAGCAATGCGGTCACCGTGGAGAACACCGTGGCGACCCTTGGTACACCGGTGCCGGCATGCACCCAGCCCAGTGCTGCCGGCAACTGGCGCTCGCGCCCCATCGCCATCAGGATGCGGGCCACGCCGGCCAGCATGGGCAGGGTGTTCGTGAAACCGACCACGATGCCCAGCACCCAGGCCAGCAGCACCGGTGCCCAGGGACCCACGGTCTGGGCCAGCAGCTCGAAGATCGCGGCGGCCGGGTCCTTCAGCTCGATCGCCGCCATGGCGCTGCCCACGATCCAGGTCATCACGACGTAGAGCAACGCTGCGATCGCCAGCACTGCGAGGATGGCACGGCTGACCGTGTGGCGGTCGTTTGGGTCTTTCACCTCTTCGGCCAGGGTACTGACTGCGTCGAAGCCCAGAAAGGTCATGACTGCGACCGATGCGCCGGCCAACAGCTGAGCCCAGGGGATGCCGGGGCCCTCACCCCAAAAAGGTGTGGCGCTGAGGCGGGCGCCGTTGGCCATTCCCTGGTTCATGGCCATCAGTAACAGCGCCATGACGCCGACCACGATCACCACCTGTGCGATCACGGACGCGGCGTTCACTCGGGCGGCGACCTTGATGCCGGCCCAGTTGATGGCGAGCATCAGCAGCGCCACACCCACGATCCAGCCTGCCCGGGACACTTCCGGAATGAGCATCTGCATGCCGACTGCCATCAGCGAGAACACCAGAGCCGGCACAATCAGGTAGTCAAGCAACACCCCCCAGCCGGCGAAAAAGCCCCAGAAGTCGCCCAGGCTGTGCCGTGCGAAGCCATACACCGAGCCGGCGTTGGGCACGATGCGCGACATGGTGGCGTAGCTCTGTGCGGTGAAATACATGCAGATGGCGGCGACCACGTACGCTCCAGCTACAACGCCACCCGATGCGGTCCAGACAAACCCCAGATTGGTCAACGGAGCAATGAGCGCCATGAAGGCCAGACCGTACGCCACGAGGTCGAAGAAGCCCAGGGATCGTTTGAGCTGACCCTGTCCGGTTCCAGTCAGCGCGGCGGGGGCGGGGTCGATTGAGGGAGTGTCGCTCGGATGCATGGGGTTCTCCTTCAAACAGCGGCCAGGGCACCGGCCTGATCCTGAACCGGTGGGCGCCAGCGGGGCCAGTTCAGGTCGCGCTCAAGTGCGGCGCCGATGCGCATGACCACCGCGTCTTCGTAGGTCGGGCCGACGATTTGCAGGCCGGTCGGAACCCCATGGCCCGCGAGGCCGCTGGGCACGTTGAGCACCGGATGCCTGCTGAGCATGTTGAAGGGATAGGTCATGCCGGCGTTCATCAAGTCTTCGTGCGGGGTATCCGAGCCTTCCGCGAGCCAGCGGTTGTCGGCCAGTGTCGGGCATATCAGCGCGTCATGGTGTTCAAACACATCCTGCAGCGTCTGGTGCATGCGTGCCAGTTGGTCGAACGAGGCCAGGTATTCGTCCAGCGTGATGGAACGCGACATGACGGCCATTGCGCGCACGTAGTCGTTGGCGCGTTCCTCGCGTCCTTCGATCAGCTGTTCAAGGAGTCGTCCGAGAGGAAACACCAGGGCATCGGTGAAGGCCTTGCGCACGTCGGCAGTCCAGGGGAGGTCGACTTCGTGCACCTGGGCTCCCTGTTGCCGCAGGATCTCGGCCGCTCGCAGCGTGTTCTTTCGGACATCCGGGCTGACCGTGAAAAAGCCCAGGTCCATGGACAACGCGATGCGCAAGCCACGCACCGGCTGCTGTTGCAGTGGCAGTTCCAGACGAGGCTTCACGCCGCTGGGATCAGCGCGGTGAGGACCGTTGATGACATTGAACATCAACGCGCAGTCGGCCACAGAGCGCGCCAGCACCCCATTGTGATTGTGGTGGTTCATCGCGAAGAACATGCTGCTTTCGGGAACTCGACCGTAGCTGGGCTTGAGGCCCACGACGCCGCAGTAGGCGGCCGGCACGCGGATCGATCCGCCGATGTCGGAGCCCGAGGCCAGCGTGGTCAGGCCTGCTGCGAGCGCGGCTCCGCTGCCACCCGATGAGCCTCCGCAGGTGTATTTCGGGTTCCACGGGTTGCGGGTCACGCCATACCGCAGCGAACGGGTGAACATCGCCACGCAGCACTCGGGCACAGTGGTGCGCGCATGAATCACAGCCCCGGCATCCAGGAGTCGCTGCGTAAGCGGCGCGTTGCTGGTGTCTGCCTGTTCGCCCAGTAGCCAGGACCCCTGCGTGATGTGCTCACCCACCAGGTTGTGCTCGTCTTTGAGTGCTGTCGGGATACCTTCCAGAAGACCCGCCTGGTCAGGCGTTCGAAGGTAGGTGTGCTCGGCCTGCCTGGCAGCCACCAGGGCCGCTTCATGTCTTTGGCTGCAGAAGGCATTGATGTCCGGCTCCAGCAGGGCCGCACGCCTTTGCTGGGCTTGCAGCAGGTCCACCGGGGAGATCTGTCGTGCCTTGAAATGGGAGATCGCTTCGGTCGCGGTCAGGTAACAGAGGTCGTCTTCGGTCATGATAGGCGGTCGCTGACGACCGGTGTTGAGGAAAGTAAAAGCTTGCCGCTTCTCCATAAACCGAACTATAGTTCGGATTTTGGGGCCTGAACAGTGGGTCTTTCATCAGGGTTTTCACTTATCCATTCGGTATGCCAGAACGCAGGAACAAAACCACCGCCCCGCCCGAGTCCGCCACCAATGAGCGCTTGGCGCCGCGGCGAAAGCCGGCTCAGATGAGGGCGCTGCAAACGGTTGATCAGGTGCTGGATGCGGCGGCTTCGGAAATCGAACGGGAAGGGCTCGACAAACTCACCACCAAGCGGATCGCAGCAGCGGCGGGACTGTCGGTGGGGGCGCTCTACGAGTACTTTCCCAACAAGCAAGCCGTGGTGCATGCCCTCGTGACCCACTGGTTGGAGAGGGTGGCTCAGGCAGTGGAAGAGGTCCATCCCCGTCATGGAGGTACGAGGGACGTGATGACTTACTTGAACGACCAGTTCGTTCTGGTGGCGAGACTGTATGAAGATCGCCCAGGGCTGGGGGCCCTGATCCAGATGCTGGATGCGGTTCCTGAACTCAGTCAGGTGTCGCGCGACCATGATGCACGGATCACGGCCAGCGTGGCATCGGCCCTCGCGCACTATGCTCCGCAGGCCGATCCGCTGCATGTGGAAACCGCTGCCCGCTGCATTGGCTTGCTCAGCCACAGCTTTTTGTGTGCGGCGCTGGTTTACCGAACCGCGCCCAAGGATCTCATGTATGCCAATGCGCGCGCTTGCTGGCTGGCCATCGTGAGTCCTTTGCTGATGTGTTGAAGCCGATTTAAAGGTCGGTTACGGGTCCGACCTGTGATCGATCAAGACATATCGGGCATCAGCAGCTGGAAGACGTCTATGCGTATCGAGGGGTGGGTTGCGTCGCCCTGCGCAATGGTCCCCACAAAGAGGTGATCGTTGAGCCAGTCATGAGGGCCCAAGGGCGCCTCGAATCGAGGCTGGCACATCGCGTAGCGGGCGGGCCAGTCCCCGGTGTCGCTGCGCCAGATGGCCTGGTTCCTGACATGCACCAGGGTGCCATCGTCGCAGCAGAGGTCATAGACCGCTTCCAGTTCAAAAACCCTGTCGGTGCGGATCAGCTGCCAGTCCGCTCCCCCGGGTAGCACCTTTGCCCGCAGCCGGGGTCCGTCCAGCCTTCCTCCTGTGATCGGAACGTGCAGTCGTCGGCCGCGCGGCGTCAGGCCGTGGTCGACCTCTGGCTGAAGGAGGACCTGGCCGCCCGTCACGAACCGGAGTGTTGGCGTGGGCGGGTCATTCGGGTTGATGGCGTTGTGCACGGGGTCTTGTGTCATGGTTTGTTGATCGTCGCAGCTCGTGAGCGAGCTCGTCCTTATCCGACCTTAAGTTCTGATTTTGAGGCCCATCAGACGAACTATTTCAAACATTGTTCCGCGGTTGATGACGCTGGGAGTCTCTTCGTGCATGCGTTCAATCTTCAAAAAATCCAATAAATATTTGAAAAATATGGACAAAAGCATGTAGTGATAAGTCCGTCTGTGAGATGGGTGCCAAGGAGGCGACTCGCGTTCATAGGGTTTGTGCTAGGTATCGAACCTATGTAACCGAACTAAAGTTCGGTTATTGATCAGGGGCTGTGGTTTCTTGTCGTGCCGAAATCACAGCGATGCAGACCACCTCTCCTCTCCGAAAAGGAACTGTCATGAAAGCCGACCAGCCTCAGTCAGACATTTGTGTTGATCCGATCCAACCGCACTCCAAAGCCACTCGCGCATGGCGCCATGCTGCGCGTCTGGGTGCAGTGACGCTGGTGGCGACACTGCACGTGCCCATGTGGGCGCAGGATGTTGCCGACCTCTCGGGACGTCTGACGCCAGTTGGTGCCGAGCGGGCAGGCAACAAGGATGGTTCGATCCCGGCGTGGGTGCCGGAAAAGCAGGACAGCGGCTGGAGTTGGGGCCAGCGGCGCATATCCGGCTGGAAGTACAAGGACGACAAGCCCTTGTTCAGCATCGACGCCACCAATGTGAACAAGTACGCCGACAGGCTCTCGCCTGGACAGATTGCCAAGCTCAAGCAGGTCAAGGGCTACCGAATGGACGTCTACCCGACCCGGCGGACATGCAACGTCCCGGACTTCGTCGCGGAAAACACCCGCAAGAACGTGGGTTTCGCCCGACTTGCTGACAATGGTTGGGCGCTGAAGGACGCCTGGGTGCCTGGAGTTCTGTTTCCGATGCCGTCCAACGGCACAGAGGCCATGTGGAACATGGCCATGCGCTACCGTGGTGTCGCCACCGAGTTCAAGGGCGGTACCACCCTGGTGTCGCCGCGTCAGGGCAGCAGCGAGTGGATCCGGTATGTCTACGACCAGACCGTTTTCCTGCCATGGGCGGAGAAAGGCTCCCGCAAGCTCAGCGAGACCGGCAAGAACCGCTCGCACACGGCCTTTTCGTACATCTCGCCGACAGCCTTGTCGGGCCAGGCGGGTGTGATTTCCGACTTCTTCGACCAGGCCGGCACCGAGACCTTCTATTACTTTCCGGGTCAGCGGCGCGTGAGGCGGCTGCCCAGTTATGCCTACGACGCGCCCCAGGTCGGTTTCGAAAATCAATACGCCATCGATGAGGTCCAGGTGTTCCAGGGCGCCCTGGACCGTTTCGACTGGACGCTGGCGGGCAAGAAGGAGCTTCTGGTCCCCTACAACGCCTTCGGGGCCTTCGACTTCGACGCCAAGATGAGCGAAATCGCCCAGCCCGACTCCATCAATCCCAAAAACCGCCGCTATGAGTTGCACCGCGTCTGGGTCATTGAGGCCACGGTGAAGGCCGGGGTTCGCCATCTGGCCCCCAAGCGCACCTTCTACCTGGACGAGGACAGCTGGAATGCCGTGCTCGCTGAAGACTACGACGCCCAGGGCAAGCTGTGGAAGGTGCGTGAAGGTTTCCTGATCCCGGTGTTCGAAACCGGCAGCTGCGACGTGGTGGCCTTCTCGCAGCACAACCTGGTCGACAACCGCTACCTGTTCGATTTCCATGCCGCGGGTACCGGCACCGACGTGCGCTGGTTCACAGAACCCCAAGGTCCCAAGATGAAGTCGAGCTACTACACCTCCGAGAACCTTCGCGCGGTGAGCGAGCGCTGAGCCAGCTACACAGGAGTATCCCCATGAACTTTCAGATCCATCGCACGGCGATCGCCGCCGCCTGCCTCGCCGCGACCTCCATGGGCGCGCACGCCGTCACCTTTGACACCGGCAGCATTTCGGGTTCTTTCGAGTCAACGATCGGTGTTGGTACGGGTATTCGCCTGAAGAACCCCAGTCCCGAGCTGGTCCTCAGCGGCAACACGGGCGGCCCATCCGGGGTAGCCGCGCCGGTGGCTTCCGGTCTCGGTGACCAAGGCAACCTCAACTACGGCAAGCGCGACCCCTTCACGCTCTACATCAAGGGCAGTCACGAGCTTCTGCTGAAGATGCCGCAAGAAGTCACTTTCATGGCCCGCTTCAACTGGTTGCGCGACTTCGCTGCCAGCAAGACCACCGGATGGCTCAGCTCTGCATCGCTATCGCCCGAGCTTCAGCGGGACGGTCTGTCGGACGCTGCGCGAAAGGATCTGGAGTTCAAGGCTCGTGTGCTGGACCTGTGGATCAGCAAGAGCTTTGACGTTGGAGACCAGCGCGCCCGGCTGCGTGTGGGCAATCAGGTGATCAACTGGGGCGAAAGCATCATCACGCCTGGCGGCATCAATGCCACCAACCCGGTAGACGCCATGCGTCTGTCGCAGCCGGGGACCCAGATCAAGGAGGGCATTCTGCCCACGCCCGCCATCAGTCTCGCCAGCGGCCTGGCGGAGGGCGTCAATGCCGAGGTCTATGTGCAGACCCGCTGGAAGCCGAGCTACCTGCCGCCGGCAGGCAGTTACTGGTCGGTGGTGAACGGCCTGGGCCGCGGTGCCGAGGCCTACGGCGTGACCGACACAAAGGCACGCAACAGTGGTCAGTGGGGTGCGGCCATCAAATGGCAGCCCAAGGACACATCGCTGGATCTGGGCTTCTACGTCGTGAACTACCACGACAAGTCGCCCCAGGTCCGCCTCGATCCTGTCACCTTTGCCACCACACTGGTGTATCCGGAGGACCGCCGCCTCCTTGGTGTGAGCGCAAGTTTCCCGGTGGGTGACTGGGCGGTGGGAACAGAGCTTTCCTACCGGTCGAAAGACGCGGTGTTTCTCAATCCGAACACCTCTGGCTGTGCGTCACAGGGTGGCAACTGCTTTGTCGACGAAAAGAAGTTGCAGTGGCATCTGACCGGCCTGCTGCAGTTGGCCCCGAGCAACGCTGGAGGGCTTTTGCGCGCTGTAGGCGCCACCAACGGGTTGGTACTGGCTGAACTGGTTGCCATCCACTATCCCGATCTGAAGAAAGACTACGGCGGCGACGTGCTTGCAGCAGGTGGCTGGGGCTGGGGCAACGAGCGGGGCAGCGCATTCGACCCGGCGAGCGCAGCGATGAACACCGTGGGCAAGGGAACGAAGACCTCTGCGGGTGTCAACGTCGACTTGAGTCTCACATACGATGGCCAACTGATTCCGGGTTGGCAGGTTACACCAGGGATTTTCATGAACTACGCTCTGGCGGGGTACACGCCGAACATCCAGGGCACCTGGATCAAAGGTGCGCTGGCTACCACCGTGTACTTGAACTTCTCGCGCAATGCCGGAAAGTGGCAGGGTGGTCTGAACTACACCACCTTCCGTGGCGCGTCGGGCACATTCAACCAGGTGCAGCGAGACCGCGACTTCGTGGGTGCGTTCGTCAACTACAGCTTCTGACGGGAGCCCGACGTGCTCGAACCCATGGTCCGCAAGCTTGAAGATGTATTGTTCGGACATCGTGGTCTGGTGCTGACCCTGCTGATGGCGTTCACCGCAGTGATGGCGGTTTTCGCCTTGCAACTTCGGATGGACGCCGGTTTCGAAAAGCAGATGCCGGCTGGCCATCCCTACATCGAAACCTCGAAGAAGCATGAGAGCGATCTGTTCGGCGCCAACCGCCTGACTGTGGTTGTACAAGCGCGTCTTGGCGATATATGGACTGCGCAGGGACTGAGCAGGCTGCTCAAGGTCACCGAGGCAGTCCAGTTCCTGCCGCATGTCGATCGGGTAGGGGTGCAGTCGCTCTGGACGCCCAACAGCTTTGTCAACGAGATCACCGAGGAGGGCTTTCGGGCTGAGCCGGTGATACCGGGCACCGTGACGCCAGACTCGCTGACGCCAGAGGTGATTGCTCAGATTCAGCGCTCAACAGGTCTGGGCGGACACATTGGCTCGCTGGTGTCTCGCGACGGACGGTCGGGTATGGTCACGGCGGACCTGCATGAGATCGGTAGCGACGGCAGTCGCATCGACTACCAGTCCTTCAACCGGTTGCTGGAGCAACAGATACGGCGTGCATTTGAGGACGAAGCCTTTGAGATCCAGATCATCGGCTTTGCCAAACAGACCGGAGACATTGCTGAAGGCGCCACTGGTGTACTGGAGTTCTGTGCCATCGCCCTGCTGCTGACCGCCGCCGCAGTCTACGGGTACTGCCGTTCCTGGCGATTGACCACTTTGCCCATTCTCTGTTCGCTGACCTCACTGGTCTGGCAGTTTGGCACGCTTCATCTGCTGGGCTATGGGCTGGACCCGTTGGGCGTTCTGGTGCCTTTCCTTGTGTTCGCCATCGGGGTATCGCACGGCGTGCAACAGATCAACACCATCGTTTCTGGCCTGGCAAGGGGCAAGGACGGAGAAGCAGCCGCCCGCGAGGCTTTCCATGCGCTGCTGGTACCGGGTGCGCTGGCGTTGCTGATCGCCTGGGTGACCTTCATCACTCTGCTGTTGATACCGATCCCCATGATCCGTGAACTGGCGATCACAGCGGCGCTGGGGGTGGCCTTCAAGGTCGTCACCAATCTGATCATGCTGCCCCTGGCGGCGTCCTACGGGCAGCCCTCGCAGGCTTATGCGCTGGCCACCATACAACGGCAGGCGCGGCGCGCGCGCTGGCTGGCGCCGTTGGAGCACATCGCGGTGCCGCGCAACGCGCTCGTGGTGACGCTGCTGACGCTGGCGACGCTGGCGGCCAGCGCCTGGTTCAGCCGCGACCGCGTGGTTGGCAGTGTGTTGCCCGGAGCGGCCGAGCTGCGTGCGGAATCCCGCTACAACCGCGACGCTGTGGCCATCACCAGTGGCTTTGATGTAGGACTGGACTGGATGAGCCTCGTGGTGGAAGCCCCGTCGGGCAGCTGTGAGAACCCTGCTCTGGGCGACTACATCGACCGTGCCACCGTGGCCCTGCGAGATGTACCTGGCGTGGTCTCGGCCGTGTCGTACGCCAGTATGCTGCGGACCTACAACGAGGGCTACAACGAGGGTCATCCGAAGATGTCGGTGGTACCGATCGATCCGCTGAACTACGCCTCGCTGACCACTGAAATCGCACGCATCCGCGGCTTTGTCAACAAGGACTGCAGCATGGGTGCGTTGCATCTCTTCCTATCGGATCACAAGGCGCAGACCCTGCAACGGGTGGTGGATGCTGCCCAGGCCTTTTCCGCCGAAGCCGCTGGCACGGGACTGCATCTGCGCCTGGCCGCCGGCAATGCAGGCGTCCAGGCAGCAATCAATGAGACCGTGCAGCGCAGCGAGTTGCCCATGCTGCTCTACGTCTACGCTGCCATCGCGCTATTTGTCATGCTGGCTTTCCGCGATTGGCGTGCCGTGATTGCCTGTTGCCTGCCGTTGACGGTTGGCACTTTCGTGGGCTATGGGTTCATGAAGCTTGCCGACATCGGTCTGACGGTGGCGACGCTGCCGGTGATGGTGCTGGCGGCCGGCATTGGTGTGGACTATGCGCTGTACATCTACAGCCGGCTTCAGATCCATCTTGCGGCGGGAAAGGACATGGCTTTGGCCCTTTCTGAGTCGCTGCGCCAGGTGGGTATCGCCACCATATTCACGGCATTGACGCTGGCCATCGGCGTGGCGACCTGGATGTTTTCCCCGCTGAAGTTCCAGGCCGATATGGGCAAGCTGCTGGCCTTCATGTTCCTGGTCAACTTGCTGATGGCAATGACCTCGTTGCCCGCGCTGGCAGTGTTGCTGCAGAAGTGGTTTCCCCGCCGGCAACAGGTGCAGGCCGGTTTGCTGATGGCACATTGAACGACGACTCCAATCGGGTTTCCATGAAGCGATTGAAATTTCTCCTTATGGCGCTGCTGCTGGGTGTTGCCGGGGTACACGCGGCTGACGTGCAAGGTGCCGGTACGATCGATCTCAAGGTCACGCCAGCCGACCGACGCGCCAGTGCCGCCGCTTCCGCCTTGCTGGGCGTGGCGCAGGCTGGGCCCCGTGTGGTGGCGGTGGGCGAGCGCGGGGTGATCCTGCTGTCCGACGACGGTGGCCGGAGCTGGCGGCAGGCACGCCACGTGCCTGCCGCGGGTACGCTGACCGGCGTCAGCTTTGCAGATACCCGCCACGGCTGGGCGGTGGGCCACTGGGGCCTGGTGCTGCATACACAGGACGGAGGTGAGACCTGGCGCATCCAGCATCAGGATCTGGAGCAGGACCAACCGCTGCTTGCGGTCCACTTTGCGGACACACGGCGCGGAGTGGCGGTCGGGCTCTGGTCACGCGTGCTGGTGACACAGGACGGAGGGGCCTCCTGGGAGCCAATGGCCCTCAAGCGCATGCTTGCGGAAGCGGCCGCCGACGCAAAGGCGATGGACGTCAACC
The DNA here is from genome assembly GCA_025458415.1 of Hydrogenophaga sp. Classification (GTDB taxonomy): domain Bacteria; phylum Pseudomonadota; class Gammaproteobacteria; order Burkholderiales; family Burkholderiaceae_C; genus Hydrogenophaga. The sequence continues at coordinate 4,293 of JALOSN010000007.1, read as the reverse complement.
TCTACAGCCTGTTCCCAGGGCGCGGTGGTGCGGTGTATGCGACTGCCGAACAGGGGCTGGTGCTGCGCAGCATGGACATGGGGCGTCATTGGGAGGTCCTGCCTACCGGGTATGCCGGTAGCCTGTGGGCCGGCGTGGTGCTGGCCAACGGCGATCTTCTGGCCGGCGGGTTGCGTGGCACCCTGCTGCGCAGCATGGACGACGGGCGAAGCTGGCACCGCGTGGAGCATGAGGGGCGTAGCTCCATCACGGCACTGACCCAGTCCACAACCGGCGAAGTGCTGGGCACAGGGCTCGATGGCATGGTCCTTGTCAGCAAGGATGGAAAGACCTTCAAGGTGAGGCAGTCGGCCAGCCGTGTGGGCTACACGGGCGCTCTTGCATTGACAGGTTCCGATCCGCTGCTTGTGTCCCGGCATGGCCCTTGCCTTCTGGCTTCCTGCGGCCAACCTCGCTGAGTTTTGCCAGTTGATGCTGTCCCCGTTTGTCGAAAGCCCCTCATTGTCCGATCGATATGGAGCTGAACGCTGGCGACGTAGATTACCGGGTCGGTTGTGTGGCGCGTGTCTGCTTGCGGTCGGTATCAGCGGGCCTGTTGAAGCGTTGGCCCAGCCCGTTGGCCGCCAGGTGCCCATCGTGGTGGCTTCCATCAGCTCCCTGGAGGGCGCTGACTCAACCGCCGAAGGGGTGGCAGCGGCTCGTGCCTATTTCGATTCCATCAACCAGGCGGGCGGCATCCAGGGTCGCCCTATCGAGTACCGAGTCATCGATGACAGGATGGATCCCGAGGTCGCCCGCCAAGCCATGGCACAACTGGTCCGGGACACGCGGGTGGTCGCTTTGGCAGGAGGGTCAAGCGTGCTGGCCTGTGGGGTCAATGCCAAGGCGCTGGCACAGGCGGATCTTTACGACATTCCGGGGGGCGCCGTGGACGCTGCATGTTTCCGGTCCAGCCATATCCTGCCCGTCAATGCGGGCCCCTATGCGTCGACCCACAACGCCCTGACTTTTGCGAGGACCGTACTCAAGGGTGCTCAGCTTTGCGCCTTGGTTCCCAGCGTCCCTGGGGAGCAAGACGAATTCGTGCCTGCTGCCGAACGGTGGCATCGCCAGTTGGGGGGGGCGAAGCCCAAAATTGTGAAGTATTCGCTGCAATCCTCATTGGCCAGGCTGGCGATCTCCTCTGAACTGTCCTCCTGTGATGCGACGGTGTTCGTGGGGCCGGAAGCGTCGGGTATTGCCTGGGTCCGCGCGTTCCGACCGATCCGTCCCAAGACCCCCGTTATCCTGATGACCACTGCCTATGCGACGCGCACGGCCAGCGAATTGGCCGACATCGGAGATGGAATTTATGCCATGGCGGAGTTCGACCCTTGGACGGTCAGCTCGCTGGCTTCCACCGATTGGCGAAGGCTGATGCTCAATAAAGGTCTTGGCCTCAGTTCTCTTTCCCAAGGGGGGTATCTGTCGGCCCAATTACTGGTTCGACAACTCTTCTCCATCCGGGGCGACATCAACCGTCGGTCGGTGAGCGAGTCGATCAGGAACATGTCCGCATGGTCCAGCGGGATGACCCACCAACCGCTGAGGGTGGACGCCAGCGGGCAGCACGAACTGAACCGGTCCGGGTTGCCCATGCAGCTCCAGCAGGGCAGGTGGCGAGTCGCACATGCGACCTGGATTCACCACTGATGCCGCCCTGCGGAACGCGCTCCGAAACAGACTGGGTCCCATGTGAGCGCCGTGCGAATGGTGGCCGGTAGGGTCGGTGGCGTTGGTGGAGACGAGGAGGATCGAACTCCCGACCTTCGCATTGCGAACGCGACGCTCTCCCAGCTGAGCTACGTCCCCGACACGCGCGAATGGTAGCAAAAGCCGGCCGAATCCGGGTGTTCGTGCGGGGCCAGGGTCAGCGCGGCGCTGGCTGTCCGAAGATCTTGGGGGCCAGCCACTGTACATAGTAGGTCACCGCCGCCGGGGCCAGATGGCCGTAGTCGTAGCTCAGGGGCTCCACCGCATCTTCGCTCAGCCGGGTGAGGCAACCGTCTTCGTTGCAGAACGCGTCCAGGCCCGAGATGAATTCGATGCCCATGGCCTGCGAGCGTCTGCGCATCTCCTGGGTGATGGCCTCGAGTTGGGGGTCCAGCTGCTCCTTCAGGCGCAGCGGCGGCAGGCGGGACACGGGCCCTTTGCGCCACGCATCGAACAGGACGCGCGGCAACGGTCCCTGCCAGAAAGGCACGGCACCGAGCAGGATGATGCGCGGCACGCCAGCGGCGCGCAGCTCGGACACGGTGGCCTCCAGCGGGGCCAGATCGTAGTTTCGATGGTGCCACCAGGCATAGAGCACCACCACGTCGGGGCGGTGCTGCCGGATGGCCTCGATGGTGTCGTTGTTGATCTCGCGGCACGCCGGTCGTGGCTCGATGCCCAGGATGGGCGGGCAGATGGCGCCGCCCCGTTCACCGATACCGAAGTCGTACAGCCCACTGTCCTGCAGTGCCTTGAAGCCTGGGTAGAGCGAGTTGGCATGCGAGTCGCCCCACAGGAAGACCAGCGGGCGGCGGTCTTCGATGCAGAAGTCCTTGAACGCGCTGGGCGGGACCCGAAAGCCCAGCATGCAGTCCTTGTTGCGCCAGCCCTGGGCGACCATGCGTGTGCCACCGCCGGTGGTCAGTTGCCTCACCTCGGGCGGGAACCGCTGCTCAAAGCCTTGCTGGCGCACGCCGACCACGCCGGCGGCCGCCATGCCGGCCATGCTGCCGCACAGGACCGTGACCAGCAGGCGACGGTTCATCCGGCCGTAGCGCAGGGGGCGTTCCAGGAGCACATAGGTCAGGGCCGCGAGCGCGACGCTCAGCACGACCAGGGCCAGCCGCCATGTCCAGGGAGCTTCTCCGCCTGTCTGCAGGTGGGCCACGCTCAGCAGGGGCCAGTGCCACAGGTAGAGCGGGTAGCTGATGAGACCGATCCAGACCATGGGCCGGGCGGCCAGCAGGCGTCTGTGGATCCAGGTATGGGGACCTGCGGCGATCAGCAGGGCCGTACCCACGGTGGGCAACAGGGCCCACAGTCCAGGGAACTGCCGCTGCGGATGCAGGACGGCCAGGGCCGTCGCCAGCAGCGCCAGCCCGGCCACCGACAGGGCGAGGGCCGCCGTGCGCCCTGAAGCGGACATGGCGGCCGGGCGCCGTTGCTGCCACACGGCCAGCAGGGCACCGATCAGCAGTTCCCACAGGCGGGCAGCCGTGTTGTAGAAGGCCGCCTCGGGGTGGTCCCGCACCAGCGCCAGGCTCAGCGCCAGCGAGGCCAGCAACAGGAGGGCGGTGACCCGAAGCACGGCCTGACGCCGCCACCGAAAAAGCATGAACAGCAGCAGCGGCCAGACGAGGTAGAACTGCTCCTCGATGGCCAGCGACCAGAGGTGAAGCAGGGGTTTGCCGGCGGATTCGGCGTCGAAGTACCCTGCCTCCTGCCACAACACGAAGTTCGACACGAAGGCCGCACCGGCCAGCATGTGCCGGCCCAGGGCGGCATACTCGTCGGGCGTCAGGCGGTACCAGCCGATGACGGCCGTGCACCCGAGCACCAGCAGCAGGGCGGGGAAGATGCGGCGGATGCGGCGGGCGTAGAAGTCGGCAAAGGAGAAGCGGTTGTCGGCCAGGCCATCCAGAATGAGGCCGGTGATCAGGTAGCCGGAGATGACAAAGAAGATGTCGACCCCGACAAACCCGCCGGGCAGCAGATCGGGAAAGGCGTGGTGGATCAGGACCGACAGCACGGCCACGGCCCGCAGCCCGTCGATGTCGGGGCGGTAGGTGTGGTCCGGCGGATGGGGCTGGTGCAGGGAGTTCAAGGCCGGCGGCGAGGGGTCGGACAAGAGTCTATGCCCGTACCGAGTCGCCGTGGGGCCCAGTGTTCCCCGCCACCGCTGTTGTGTCGTCGGTCAGGTCAGCGCATGCCGTTGCGGCTGGCCAGTTCGACAAACAGGGCCGAATGGTCCAGGTCGGCCAGGCCATGGGCGGCCGCATCGGCGTAGAGCCGTTCGAACAGGGCGGTGATGGGCGCCTCAAAACCCACCTCGGTCGCCGTGGACAACGCATTGCGCATGTCCTTGAGCTGCACCGACACGGCCCCCCGTTTGGTGAAGTCGCGCTCGACCATGCGCTGGCCATGCACCTGCAGGATGCGGCTGTCCGCGAATCCCCCCGATATGGCCTCACGCACCTGGGCCATGTTGGCGCCGCCGCGCTCGCACAGCAGCAGGGCTTCGGCCACGGCGCCGATGGTCAC
>JALOSN010000129.1 GCA_025458415.1 Hydrogenophaga sp. | reverse complement strand
CGGATGTTGCCCCACCAGCTGATGGGCAGGTCGCGGCGGATCAGCTCCTCGGCCAGGGCCTTCAGGGCTTTGGGCGGTGCGGCCTCGTCGACAAAGTGAAAGCCGGTCTGGCCGGTTTCCTCGATGATGCGCTGGATGCGGTCAGCCAGTGTCTGTGCGGTGGCGGTCTCGTAGCGGCCGATGTAGTCCAGCCCCACGTCGCAGAAACTGCACTTCTTCCAGTAGCAGCCGTGTGCCACGGTCAGCTTGTTCCAGCGTCCGTCGCTCCAGAGGCGGTGCATGGGATTGAGCATGTCCAGCAGGCTCAGGTATCGGTGAATCGGCAGCCCGTCCCAGGTGGGTGTGCCCACGTCCTCGAACGGAATGTCCGGCTCGGCCAGGTTCACGTACTTCACCGCGCCGTTCTCGCGCACAAAGGTGCGCTGCAGACGCTGTGGTCCGCGCTCGCCCCGCAGGTGCTCGACGAGGGACAGCACGGGTCTCTCCCCGGCATCCAGCGTCACGTAGTCGACGAATTCGAAGACCCGCGGCTCTTTCAGGTCACGCAGCTCGGTGTTCGCGTAACCGCCGCCCAGCGCAACCTTCACCCCGGGGTGCGCAGACCTGATGGCCTGGCCCATGCGCAGCGCCGCATACACCGAGCCGGGGAAGGGTACGGACAGCAGCACCAGCTGGGGCCGGTGTTCGGTCAGCGCCTGGAGTGTCAGATCGCACAGCAGCTCGTCCACCAGCGTGGGCGGCGCGGCCAGGGCCTGGGCCAGCGGTTCGAATGTCGGCTGGCTGCTGGCCAGCGACTCGGCATAGCGCACGAACTCGAAGCGCCCGTCCACCGCATCGCGGATCACGTCCGCCAGGTCATTGAGGTAAAGCGTGGCCAGGTGGCGGGCCTTGTCCTGCACCCCCAGGGCGCCGAAGGCCCAACCCAGCGGGTCTCCGCTGCCGTCGTCGACGTGGTTGTCCAGCGCCATGAAGCGCGGCCCTTCGGGAAGCAGGCCGCGCGCCGCGATGCGGTAGGCCAGGGTCGAGTCGCCGCCTTGCAGAAAGCGGATGACCGGCGCGATGGTTTGGCGGTAGATGACAAACTGGGCGAGGAAGGCGTGCACGCTGGCCGTGCGCGCGTCCTCTGGCAGGGCCTCGGCCCGTAGCCGGATGGCATCCAGCCCCTCGGCGGTGAACAGCCGCAACACCAGCGCCAAAGCGATGTCGGCCTGCGCCGCGTCGACGCCACGCGAGCGCAGAAAGCCGGTCAGGTAGGCGGTGGACGGGTAGGGCGTGTTGAGCTGCGTCATCGGCGGGATGAGGCTCAGCACGCGAAAGTTCGTGGGCATGCGCGAGAGGATAGGTTTCCCAGTAGCTTAGCCTAGGCAGAAACCCAGTCCATCGCTGGTGCACGATGCCCCCATCCAGGATGCCGTGGCATGTCGGCCCCGGTCTCGCGCATGGTCTTGATGACCTTGTCCAGGCTGACGTAGTGGGTGCCGTCGCCGCGCAGCGCCATCCGGGCCGCGTTGATGGCTTTGACCGAGGCGATCGCGTTGCGTTCGATGCACGGAATCTGCACCAACCCACCGACGGGGTCGCAGGTCAGGCCCAGATGGTGTTCCATGCCGATCTCGGCCGCGTTCTCGACCTGCTCGGGCGTGCCGCCGAGCACCGCGCACAGCGCCCCGGCCGCCATGGAGCAGGCCACTCCGACCTCACCCTGGCAGCCGACCTCGGCACCGCTGATGCTGGCGTTCTCCTTGTACAGAATACCGATGGCCGCCGCCGTGAGCAGGAAGTCGACCACGCCCTCGTCGTTCGAACCCGGGACAAATCGCCGGTAGTAGTGCAGCACCGCCGGGACGATGCCGGCTGCGCCGTTGGTGGGCGCCGTCACCACACGACCGCCAGCGGCGTTCTCCTCGTTGACCGCCAGGGCGTACAGGTTGACCCAGTCCAGCACGGCCAGCGGATCGGTCAGGGCCTTTTCAGGGTGCCCGGTCAGGTCGCGGAACAGGCCGGGCGCTCGCCGGCGCACCTTGAAGCCACCGGGCAGCACGCCTTCGGTGGCGCAACCACGTTGTACGCAGCCCTGCATCACGTCCCAGATGCGCAGCAGTCCCGCGTGTACCTCTTCGTCGCTGCGCCAGTGACGCTCGTTCACCCGCATCACCCCGGCGATGGACAGGCTGTGTTCGCGGCAGCGCTGCAGCAGTTCGTCGCCGGTGCGAAACGGGATCGGCAGTTGGGTCGCGTCCGGCGCGATCACCTTGTGCCGTTGGCCGTCAGCCATCACCTCTTCGCTGACGACGAAGCCGCCACCGACCGAATAAAAGGTCCGCTCGGCCAGTTTGCGGTCGTGGGCATCCCAGGCGGTCAGGCGCATGCCGTTGGCGTGCAGCGGCAGGGCCTGGCGGACCAGACTGAGGTCTTCGCGCTCGTTCCATGCGATCGCGTGCGCGCCCATGAGACTGATGCGCCCCTGCTGGCGGATGGCCGTGACGGTGGGCTCGACCGATTCGATGGGCACCGACTCGGGCTCCAGTCCGCACAGGCCCAGCAACACCGCCTTGTCACTGCCGTGGCCGCGGCCGGTGGCACCCAGGGAACCGTACAGCCCGCAGTGCACCCGGGCCACCTCGGGCATGACGCCGGCGGTCTGCAGTCCGTGGGCAAACAGGCGCGCGGCCCGCATGGGCCCCACCGTGTGCGAACTGCTGGGGCCGATGCCGATCTTGAACAGGTCGAACGCGGAGATGGCCATGGGGCAAACCTTTCGTGGCGGGGGTCAGATGGCGACGGGTATCAGGGCACGGGATGGCGCCTGCACGCGGGCCCACTCAGCGATCTGGCTGCCGATCATGTCGGCGGTGACGGCGGACAGGGTCCAGCCCAGGTGTCCGTGGCCGGTGTTGTAGAACACGTTGGCCTTGCGGCCGTTCCCGACCCGGGGCATCATGTTCGGCATCATCGGCCGCAGCCCGGCCCAGGGCACCACCTGGCGTGTGTTGACTCCAGGGAAGCACTGGTTCACCCAGTCGATCAGGGGCCTGATGCGGTCGGCGCGGATGTCCCGGTTGTAGCCGTTGAACTCGGCGGTGCCGGCCACGCGGAAGCGGTCCTGCCCGAGGCGGCTGGTGACCAGCTTGGTCTCGTCATCCAGCAGGCTGACCGTCGGCGCCGAGCGCTGGCTTTGTTCGTCCAGCAGGTTGACCGTGATCGAGTAGCCCTTGACCGGGTAGATGTTGACGCGATCACCCAGCTGGGCGGCCAGTGCGCGGCTGCCCACGCCGGCACAGACCACCAGCGCATCGAAGTGGTGTGGCTCCTCACCGGCTTCGGTGCGCAGCGTCACGGTGGCACGCCGACCGTCGCTGGCCACCCGCGCCACCTCGCTGCCCCAGAGGCAGCGCACACCCAGGCGTTCAATGGCTGCAGCCAGGCCGTTGGTGAACTTGTGGATGTCGCCCGTGGAGTCGCTTTCGGTGTAGAAGCCGCCGTGGTACTGGCCCGCCAGCGTCGGTTCGATGGCCCGCATCTCTTCGGGGGTGACCGCGCGGCGCGGCAGGCCGCCGGCGGCCAGCAACTGGCTCACGCCCGCGGCGTGGTCAAAGCCTTTCTTGTCGCGGTAGATGTGCAGGATGCCCTGCTTCTTCAGGTCGAAGTCCACGCCCTCGGCCTGCGCCCAGCTGAACAGATGTTCACGGGCAGCGATGGCCAGGCGGGCCGTGTCGATGGTGTTCTGGCGGTAGTGCGGAATGCTGGCGATGAACTCGGCGAACCAGCTGATCTTGTGCCAGCTCGGGGTGGGGTTGACCAGCAGGGGTGCGTCGCTCTTGAGCATCCACTTGATGCCCTTGAGGATGGTCGACCAGTGCGTCCAGACCTCGGCGTTGGAGGCCGACAACTGGCCACCGTTGGCGAACGAGGTGTCCATGGCGGCATAGCGGTGCCGCTCGAACAGGGTGACGGAAAGGCCGCGCTTGGCCAGCGCGTAAGCTGTGGTGACACCGGTGATGCCACCGCCGATGACGGCGATCGATTGCATGAGACAGGCTCCAGAGCGTCAGAAGGGGAAGCGCGCTGCGCGCACCATGCGTGCGGCGTGCGCCCCCTCTGTTTGGAACCTGAGAGATTCATGGCGGGCCTGGGGCCGCCACTTGCTCCTGCGGTGGACCGGGTGACGAAACCCGGCCGCTCTTCAGAGATGAAAACGTCGACCGGTCCTTTTGCCTGAGAGTTTCCGGGGCGGTTGCTCCTTCGGCGCCGACCTGCTTGTGGGCAGGCCGGTCTCTCCCGATCGATGCGGTGGAGTGTATGAGCTTTGGCTTACAGCGGCAAGTGGATGGTCGACTGCGTCACCGTAGTCACTGCACCGCCTGGGCCTGCAGGTTGATGCTCCTGGCAATGGCGCGGTAACGATCGGTCTCCTGCTTGAACAGGACCGCCAGTTCGGCCGTGCTGCGCGGGTTCATCACGTTGTTTCCGGTGGCTTCCAGAGACTTTCGGACATCCGGGTTTTGCAGGGCAGTGTAGAACGCCTTGTTCAGCCGCTCCACGACGGCGTCCGGTGTGTTCTTGTGGACCTGCACACCGGCCCACACCTCGAACTCCATCGCTTCCAGACCAGGCATGGTGGCCAGTGCCGGGTATTGGCTGAACAGCGGATGCGGTTGCCGGGCGGTCACACCCAGGCCGCGGATCCGGCCTTCGTTGACCGTCTGCATGATGCTGCCTGCCATGGGCAGGAATGCGATGTCGATCTGGCCTCCCATCAGATCGGTCAGCACCGGCGCGATGCCGCGGTAGGGCACATGGGTGAGCGGGACGCGCGCGTCCTGGGCGAACTTCTCGCCGATCAGGTGGTAGAGCGAGCCTGTGCCCACGCTGCCGTAGGACAGGGGGCGTTCGGTGGATTTCTTGGCCAGGGCGATCAGCTCGCTGACGCTGTTGACGCCCAGGTTGCTGCGAACCGCCAGGATGGTGCTGGTGGACACCAGGTGGGCGACCAGCTTCATGTCCTCCGTCTTGTAGCGAACCCCTTGCAGCGCCAGCGGTGACAGCATCAGCTCCATGGGCGAACCCAGGATGAGGCTGTGTCCGTCGGCGGCTGCCGACAGGGCCCGGGCCACACCGATCGTGCCGCTGGCGCCGCCGATGTTCTCCACGATGATGTTCTGGCCCAGGTTCTGGCTGGCCAGGGGTTGCACCTGGCGAGCAATGTGGTCCGACGGGCCTCCAGCCGGGTAGGGCACCACCATGTTCAGCGGCTTGGTGGGAAAAGCCTGGGCATGTGCCGTGGTGATGCCGCTGGTGGCGGCGAAAGCGGCGGCGGCGACGAGCGCCTGGATGCGGATGCGTGCGTTCATGGTTTGTCTCCTCGGGTTGGGTTTCAGGGGTGGACTCAGGGGCGGGTGGGGGAAAGCAGTTCGTTGACCAGCGCGATCCAGTACGCGGCGCCGGGCGCGATGTTCTGGTCGTTGAAGTCGTAGGCCGGGTTGTGGACCATGCAGGCGCCGGGCTCGCCGTCGGCGCCGTTGCCGATGAACAGGTAGCAGCCGGGCACGCGTTCGAGCATGAAGGCGAAGTCCTCGCTGCCGGTCAGCATCGGCGCCATCGCCACCTGTTTGGCAGGGAAGACCCGTTGCGCCACCGCCAGTGCGCGCGTGGTCTGCTGTGCGTCGTTGACCAGCACCGCGTAGCCCGGGCGCCAGGCGATCTCGGCGCGCACACCGAAGCTCTGTGCCTGCAGCTCGATCAGGGTCTTGATGCGGCACTCCATGTCGCGCCGCACCTTCGGGTCCAGCGCGCGCAGGCTGATCTCCAGCCGGGCGCTGGCCGGGATCACATTGTTGGCTTCACCGGCGTGCAGAGCGCCGACGGTGACCACCGCCGGCTGCAGCGGGTCGACGGTGCGCGAGACAATCGTCTGCAGTGCCATGACGATGGATGCGGCTGCGACCAGCGGATCGGTGGCCTTGTGAGGCATCGCGCCATGCCCACCCACGCCGTGCAGGGTGACGGTGGCGTAGTCCGACGAGGCCATGGTCGGCCCGCTGCGGAACAACAGCTGCCCTTGGGGAAATCCCGGCATGTTGTGCATGGCGAAGATGGCGTCGCATGGGAAGCGCTCGAACAGTCCGTCTTCCATCATCTTCAGCGCGCCACCGCCGCCTTCTTCGGCCGGCTGGAAGATCAGGTTCAGCGTACCGTCAAAGCGGCCGTGCTGCGCCAGATGGTGGGCCGCGGCCAGCAGCATGGCCGTGTGGCCGTCGTGGCCGCAGGCGTGCATCACGCCGTGCTCGCAGCTGGCCCAGGCCGCGCCCGTGGCCTCGGCAATCGGCAGGGCATCCATGTCGGCGCGCAGGCCG
>JALOSN010000128.1 GCA_025458415.1 Hydrogenophaga sp. | reverse complement strand
ACATGCACGCTCGCTGACATGGCTGCCGTGGTTCCATGACTTCGGGCTGATACACGGGCTGATCGGCCCCATGGTGGTCGGCATGACGTCCTACCTCATGCCGACAGTCCGCTTCCTGCTCCGTCCGCTGCGCTGGCTCGAAGCCATAGACCAACACCGCATCACGCACAGCGGAGGGCCCAACTTCGCCTACGCGGCCTGCGTTGGCGCTCTCGCACGCGACCCAAGCTGGTCAGGGCACCTGGGCAGCTGGTTTCTGGCCAGTTGCGGCGCTGAGCCGGTCAAGCCGGCTACCATGCGGTCGTTCGCCGAGACCTTCGAGCCCTTCGGTTTTGACGGCAGCTCACTTGCCCCGGTGGAAATCTCACCAGACGATTCCAAGGCCAGAGCTCTGACCAGTTGCGGACGCGCAATTCTGGGGTACGACCTTCGCATTGTGGACCCCGAGACCGCGCGATCCTGCCCTGCAGGGCGGGTCGGCGAAATCTGGGTGGCCGGTACCGGGGTGGCGCGCGGCTACTGGAGACAGCCAACCGCGACACAAGAGAGTTTTGGCTGGACCATCGAGGACAACCCGACGGGTTCTGCGCCGTTCCTCAGAACGGGCGACCTCGGCTTTCTGGTACAGGGCGAGCTGTTCGTCACCGGCCGTCGAAAAGACCTGATCCTGATCAATGGGCGCAACCTGTATCCGCAGGACCTCGAACTCAGTGCCCAGGAAGCACATGCAGGGGTGCGCAGCGACGGCGTGATCGCGGTGTCGGTGGACGGCACCTCGGGGGAAAACGTGGTGCTGCTCGTGGAGTGCCAGGGTCGACCCAGCCAGCCCCAGGTGCAGGCCCTGACCGAGGCTGTGCGTCAGCGGGTCGGTCACGAGCACGAAATCGGCGTTCAGGAGGTGGTGGCACTGCGATCCGGATCGCTTCCGCGCACCTCCAGCGGCAAGCTGATGCGAAGCCACGCGCGGCAGATGTACCTGGGGGGGGAGCTGGATCGGCGCCGATTGGGCAAGAAGGCCTCTTTCGAGTCATCGCCCACAGGCCAGGCCACCGCCGGTCTTCAAGAAGAGGTGACGGCCATCTGGTGTGAGGTGCTCGGGACTTCTACAGCCCAACCGGAGGACGATTTCCTCGACCAGGGCGGCGATTCTCTGATGGCGACCCAGCTCGCATCCCGCATCGCCACGCGACTGAGGATGGACCTGTCCGTGGGCACCGTCTTCGAGGTACGCCGCCTCGGACAGCTGATCGAACGTCTTGCAACGGCCCGCCACACAACCACCAAAACCCCTTCGACACCGACCGGCATGGCAATCCAGGCAGGGGTAACGACCGCCGATGCGCTGTCTTTTTCGCAGGAGCGCATGTGGTTCATGCACCAGATGGCACCCGGCTCCAGTGCCTATCACATCCCTCTGGCCATCCGACTGCGAGGTCCAGTCGACGCACTCGCACTGGGCCACGCCCTGCGGCAGGTGGTACAGCGTCATGCGGTGCTTCGCACCACTTTCGCAGTCTCCGAAGTCGGCGTTGAGGGCCGGGTGACACCGCACGCGGACATCACCTTGCAGAACGTGTCTGTTGAAGGGGATGAACACGCACTGCACGCGCACCTGACCTCCTTGAGCCAGCGCCCGTTCGATCTGGCACAAGGTCCCCTGCTGCGTGCCGAACTGATCCGCCGCGGACCGGACGAGTCCGTGCTCGCCATCGTCATGCACCATCTGGTCAGCGACCAGTGGTCCTGCTTTCTGCTCGGACGCGAACTGGGCTTGGCCTACTCGGCCACCATCGGTCACCCCGTACCCGCCTTGCCTGCGCTGTCACTGCAGTACGCCGACTATGCTCGCTGGCACCGACAATGGTTCAACGGTCACCGACGCGATCGTGAACTGGCCTACTGGTCGCAGCGTTTGGCAGGCCTGCAACCGCTGACCCTCAACGAAGATCATCCCCGACCACCACAACCGAGCTTCAGGGGAGCCTCGGTACGCTTGGACCTCTCGCGGGAGGAGTTTGCCGCGCTGAGTGCCTGCGGATCGGCCATGGGGGCCAGCCTGTCGATGGTGTTGCTGGCAGCCCTGGATGTGCTGCTGATGAGGCACAGCGGACAAACCGACATCGCCGTCGGGGTGCCCGTCGCCAACCGCAATCAGCTGGCATCCGAACACCTCATCGGCACCTTCGTCAATACCCTGGTCCTGCGAACCGACCTCGGCGGCCAGCCCAGCTTCACCGAGGTTCTGCGGCGCGTCAGGAACTTGTCGCTCGAAGCCTACGCGCATCAGGACATGCCCTTCGAGGTGCTGGTGCGCGAACTGAATGTCCGCCACGACACGTCGCGCGCGCCGCTGTTCAACGTGATGTTCAATGTGGTGAACACGCCCGTGCGGGACATCGGTTTCCATGGTCTGAAATGGTCACGTGTCGACTTCGACCGGCAGGCCACCCAGTTCGACCTGTCGGTGCTGGTCGATCCACAGCATGACCCCGGCATCGTGTTCGAGTATGCGACCGACCTCTTCGAGCGCTCAACCATAGAGCGCATGGCCCTTCACATGCGTGCCATCCTCCATGCCGCAGTGCAGGCGCCTGTTCGGGCGATCACGTCGATCGACCTGATCGACCCGCAGGAGGGCGGTCTGCTGCAGCAATGGGCGCAAGGGCCGCGGCAGCGGGTGGACAAACCCAATGTGGGTGCCTGGTTGCGACGCGGTTCCATGCACGATCCGGAGTCGGCAGCGCTGATCGTCGCCGGCACGGTGCTCAGCCACCGGACGCTGCACGCCCGGTCGGACCTTTTGGCGGAGCGCTTGCGCAGACGCGGCCTGGGTCCGGGCCGGCATGTCGGCGTCTGCATTCCGCGGTCAGCTGACATGGTGATCGCCCTGATGTCGCTTCTGAAGGCCGGAGCGGCCTATGTTCCGCTGGACCCGACCTATCCGGCGGAACGCCTTGGCTACCAGATCAAAGACGCCAGCGTCTCGCTGATGCTCGCCTGTCGCGCCACGGCAGCCCAGGCACGGCAGCTTTTCAGCGGACCGATCTGGGTGCTGGACGACGAGTCCGAACCGGCTGACGCGGCGGTCACCTCCGCTTCGGCCGAACAGCGCGAACCCGCCACAACCGATCCGGCCTACCTGATCTACACATCGGGCTCGACCGGCCGTCCCAAGGGCGTGCTCATACCCCACGGCGCGGTGCTCAACTTCCTTGAGAGCATGGCTGTCGAGCCGGGACTGTCCAAGGACGACCGTCTGCTGGCCGTGACCACGGTGTCATTCGATATCGCCGTGCTTGAACTGCTGCTGCCGTTGGGTCAGGGCGCCACGATCGTGCTGGCCACCGAGGCACAGGCCATGGACGGGCGGGAGCTGTCAAGGCTGATCGAGCAGCACGATGTCAACGTGATGCAGGCCACCCCCTCGCGTTGGCACCTCTTGCTGGACGCCGGCTGGAAAGGGCGTCCGGGCTTCAAGGCGCTGGTGGGCGGCGAACCGCTGGACCGGTCGCTGGCACGAGAGCTGCAGTCGCACTGCCAACAGGTCTGGAACATGTATGGTCCGACCGAAACCACCGTGTGGTCGACCTGCTGGCAGGTGGACGCTGACGCCCCGGGGGGCATTTCCCTGGGCCGACCGATCGCCAACACCTCGGTGCACATCCTGGGACCGGACCTGAAGCCGTGCCCCGTCGGCGTCATGGGGGAGATCTGCATTGGCGGTCAGGGTCTGGCGCTGGGTTACCACCGGCGCGAAGAGCTGACCCGGGAGCGCTTCGTGACGATCGACCGGTCGCCGCACGAGGCTGCCCTTCGCCTGTACCGCACCGGCGACTTAGGGCGCTGGCGTGCCGGCGGCTCGCTGGAGCATGGCGGCAGAATGGATGACCAGATCAAGCTGCGAGGTTTTCGCATCGAACTGGGCGAGATCGAAACGCGCCTGACCACCCTGGAAGGCGTTCAGCGCGCGGTGGTCGCTCTCAAGACGCTGCCCGGGCCCGGTCCGTCCCTGGTGGCCTACATGGTTTGCGAGGGCCAGCCACCCACTCTCGAGGACATGCGACGGCACCTGCAGACCTGGCTGCCCGAGCACATGATCCCCACGCACTGCGTGGCCGTCGACACGGTTCCCGTGCTGGCCAACGGAAAGACCGATCGCGGGTCGCTGCCACTGCCCGACCTGGAAGGCCAGGCGACACGCGTGGTGGACCTGCCTGACAACCACGCCGAACAGCTGGTCTGGGAGGCCTGGTGTGAGCTGCTGGGCACCCGCCATGTGGGCATTCACGACAACTTCTTCGATGTCGGAGGTCACTCGATGCTGGCGGTGAGGCTCGCCACCCGGCTGGAGCGCGACCTCGGGCGACCGGTTCCCCTGGGACTGATCTTCACGCACAACACGATTGCCGGCTGTGCGGCCCAGCTGATGGGGGCCGGGGACGTGCCTGATCGGCCTGTGGCCGTCCTGCAACCCGATGGTGACGGCCCACCCCTGTTCCTGCTGGCCGGCGCCGACATGTACCGTGCACTGGCGCACGAGCTCGCGCCCGACACCCCGGTGTACGGACTCTTTTCCAGTACCGAGATCGCACTGCTGAAACTGGGTCCGGACGACCCTCTGCCCCACATCTCCGTCCGTTCGCTGGCACGGGAATACCTGGACCTGGTGCAGTCCATTCAACCCGCCGGCCCCTACCGTCTCGGCGGCTTCTCCATCGGTGGCGTGATCGCGCACGAACTGGCCCGACTGCTGGGCGAGCGTGGCCAGCCGGTGCAGTTGCTGGTGATGCTCGACTGCGCTCTCCCCGGGCGCAGCGTCGGCCACCTGGTCAAGGGCATCCGCAGACGCGTTCGGCAGGTACACACCCAGGGCTGGAAAGAGCTGCTGCGTGCCTCGGACGTGATGCGCCAGGAAAAACAACGGCGCAACGAGCCGGGACAGCGCCGCATCGGCGCGTATGCACGCGCCATCCGGGAGCACGAGGCGGTCGCGGGGGCTGTCGACAGCGATGTGCTGTTTCTCCAGGCTGGCGACGATCCATCAACGGAACCTGCCTATGGCTGGACGACTCTGATCCCGGGTCTGCGCATCGAATATGTACCCGGACGTCATATGGACATTCTCGAGCCACCCAAAGTCGCGATACTCGCTGAAAAACTGAAGCCACACTTGGGGGGTGCGACAGACCGAGACCCCGAGAATCCATCAAACCCGGCCACCCAACCTGCATGTCCCCAACTGTCATGAAAAAGATGAAGCGCTACCTCCCTCTGGGTCTGGCTCTGTTGCT
>JALOSN010000127.1 GCA_025458415.1 Hydrogenophaga sp. | reverse complement strand
TTTGCCCGAGGTGTAGAACACCTCTGCGCCCAACCAGTCGTTGATCTGCAAGCCCGCACCCAGCATGGCGCCCGGCTTGCTGTCGCTGTCGCCCACGCCCCGAAGGCCATTGACCGTGTCACTGTAGTTGACGCTGTCGCTGTTCTGACCCAGTGTTCCGAACAGGTAAGGAGTCATGCGCGAAGCCGGCGCGGCAGCCACTGGCGCAACCGGTGCCGCGGTGGCCGGCGGTGCGGCGGTCGGGGCTGGAGCCGCAGCCACCGGCGCAGCCTGAGGTGCAGGAGCGGTCACGGGAGCCGGAGCGGCCGCAACCGGACGCGGAACCGGCCGGGGCAAATCCCCAGCAAAGCGGTTGTCACAAACAGCCATGCTGACCCGCACGGTCTTGCCCGTTCGATCGGCATAACGGTTCAGGCGCATGTCGGGGCTGTAAGGCACAAACTTGCCCTGCAATTCCCTGGCCACACCGTCACGCGTGCGGTTCCGGCCTGGACTGCGGCGTCGCACTCGGCGGCCGTGTCGTAGCCGACATTGCCATGTTTGTCGGTCACGGTGCCGGCCTGAACGGCACCTGTGAAAACCATGCTGCCCACTACAAGGGCGATTTGATTGAGTTTCGATGGATTCATCTGTGTGGTGGGGTGATGAGGTGAGGAAATCGGACCGGCGAACCGCCGGATTTTTAATACGATAGCGTAACATTTTCAGGCGTTTTGTTTGCCTGATCGGGTGTATGTCGTGCACGAATGCACAAGCGGCGTGCGCAATTGGCAACAGTCGGGTGGCCCGTCACAGCAGCACGATGTCGTACTGCTCCTGCGTCATGCGACCTTCGCTTTGGAGCGAAATCGGCTTGCCGATGAAGTCGGACAGACCGGCCAGATGCTGGCTTTCCTCATCCAGGAACAGTTCGATCACTTGCGGGGATGCCACTACCCGGAACTCCCTGGGATTGAAGGCCCGGGCCTCGCGCAGGATCTCGCGCAGGATGTCGTAACAGACGCTGCGTGGTGTCTTGACCGAACCCTTGCCTCCACAGGCTGCACAAGGCTCACTGAGCATATGGGCCAACGACTCCCGGGTCCGCTTTCGGGTCATCTCAACCAGCCCCAACTGCGAGAAACCACCGGTCATGGTCTTGACACGGTCCCGGGAGAGCTGTTTGCGGAATTCTGTCAGCACAGCTTCCCGGTGTTCATCGCGACTCATGTCGATGAAATCCACGATCACGATGCCACCCAGGTTGCGCAGCCGCAGCTGGCGTGCAATGGCCTGGGCGGCCTCCAGGTTGGTGCGGAACACCGTGTCGTCGAAATTGCGGGCGCCGACGAACCCTCCGGTATTGACGTCCACCGTGGTCAGCGCCTCCGTCTGATCGATGACCAGATAGCCACCGGACTTCAACTCGACGCGACGACCCAGTGCACGCACGATGTCTTCGTCGATATTGAACAGGTCGAAAATGGGGCGCTCGCCGGTGTAGAGCTGCAGCTTGCCCAGCGTATCGGGCATGAATTCTCGGGCGAACGCCTGCATCAGGCCGAACTGTTCACGGGAATCGATGCGAATGGACAGGGTATCGACCCCCACCAGGTCGCGCAGCACGCGCTGCATCAGATTCAGGTCTTCGTGCAGCAGCGCGGGGGCGGGAAGTCGGGTGGAGGCCTCCTTGATGCGGAGCCAGGTTTTTCGCAGGTAGGCGACGTCCTCGACCAGTTCCTGATCGCTGGCATCTTCGGCATTGGTGCGCAGGATGAAGCCGCCGGAAGCCTGTCCGTCAGCGGGTGCGACAAGCCGCTGCACGCGCTGGCGGAGGGCGTCGCGTTGGGCCGGCGGAATTTTCTGCGACACACCGATGTGGTTGTCCTGCGGCAGGAACACCAGCAAGCGTCCGGCAATGCTGATCTGCGCCGTCAGACGGGCGCCCTTGGTCCCGATCGGGTCCTTGAGCACCTGGACCATGAGTGCCTGGCCTTCGAAAATCTGCCTTTCGATGGGCAGCACCGGATCCGGAGCCAGGACGCGGGCAGGACCTTGGGGGGTGCCGTCATGGGCCGATACGGCCGCACGGACCTCTTGCGTTGCCCTGTCACGCGGGTTGGCATGCTTGGCCGCGATGTTGGGCATGAGGTCGGCCACATGAAGGAACGCGGCCCGGTCAAGGCCGATGTCGATGAAGGCTGACTGCATGCCCGGCAGCACCCGGGACACCTTGCCGAGGTAGATGTTGCCCACCAGGCCCCGCTCCAGTGCCCGCTCAAGATGGACCTCCTGAACGGCGCCCTGCTCCACCACCGCTACGCGCGTCTCCTGAGGTGCCCAGTTGATCAGTATGTCCTGTCCCATGTTGTTCTCAGTCGATGCGAAGCCCGGCCCGGGCGAGCAACTGCGCTGTCTCGTACGCAGGCAGCCCCATGATGCCCGAATAGCTGCCACGGATGTGGTCAACCCACAATGCCGCCCTGCCCTGTATGGCATAGGCCCCTGCTTTGCCCATGGGCTCGCCGGTATCGACATAGCGCCTGATCTGCCCGTGCGACAGATGGGCAAAGCTCACGGCGGAGGTGGAGACGGCGTGCCATGTACGGTCCTTGCGGACACCGGGACGTCCCACCGAGACCGCCGTCAGCACCCGATGGCGCCGCCCCGAGAGATCGGCCAGCATGCGGCGCGCATCGGCGGCATCCACTGGTTTGCCCAGGATGCGTTGACCCAGCGCCACCGTGGTATCGGCACACAGTACAGGCGCCCAGGGCAAGCCCCGCCGACGAAGACGCGCGAGAGCGGCTTCAAGCTTCAGTGCGGTGACACGCTGAACATAGGCCGTCGGTGACTCTCCGGATCGAACGGCTTCCAGGGCCTCGGGGTCCTCCTCGGGGTCGGGCAGAAGCAATTGACACCGCACACCCCATTGTTCAAGCAACTGCTGACGGCGAGGGCTCTGCGAGGCCAGATAGAGGAACGCCTGCATCGTGAGGAACCGTGGGGCTGGTGGGGGGAGCAAGCCGTCTGTGGCTCACTCGCGGTGGTAGGGGTGGTTGGTGTTGATCGACCATGCTCGATAAAGCTGCTCCAACAGCACCACACGCGCCAAGGCGTGCGGCAAGGTGAGGTCGGACAGCCGGATGCGCTGGTGCGCGGAGTCCCGGAAAGCGGGATCCAACCCGTCGGGACCACCGATGACCAGCGCCACATCGTCGCCCCCTTGCTGCCAACGTTGCAGCTGGGTGGCGAGCTCCCGGGTGGTCAGTGCCGAACCCCGCTCATCCAGAGCCACCAGACGACAGGATTTCGGCAGCACCGCCAGTATCCGTTCCCGCTCAGCGGCCTGCAGCAACTCGCGGGATTTTCCCACCCTGGCCTCGGTCTTGACCGTCCTGACCTCCAGCCGCAAATCGGGCGGAAACCGCCGGGCGTAGTCATCACAGGCGGTCTGTGCCCAGTCAGGCATGCGCTGCCCGACGGCCACCACCACCAGCTTCATGAAGGCGACTTCTTGGCCACCGGCTTGCGCGCAGCGGGCCGGCTGGCGGTTGGCTTGGCTGCGGCCCGGGGTTTGTTGACCACCAGCTTGGCCATGGGGGTCTGGCTCCTGGACTTGGGACCGGGCGCTGCTTTGGCCACAGCGGCCGACTTTGCGCCTGACTTGGCCGGTGCTGGCTTCTTGCCTGGGGCCGCCCGGGACGACGAAGGAGCCGCCTTGGATGGGCCTGCGCTTTTGCCTTGGGCGGGTGCTTTTGCGGCCTTTGCGGCTTTGGCCGGGGTGACTGCGGGCTTGGCGCTGCCCGAAGCAGACAGCTTGGCAGACCCTTTGCGTGTGGCGGGAGCCGGTACAACGGTCGCGGGCTTGTCTTTGGCAGCACCATGGCGCAGACGAACCGGCTTGACCCCCCAGATCTCCTCCAGGCGGTAGTACTGGCGAATCACTGGCTGCATGACATGGGCCACGACCTGTCCGCAGTCCACGATGATCCATTCGCCATTGTCTTCACCCTCGATGCGTGGCTTGTCAAAGCCAGCCTCCCGTACCGCGTCACGCACACTCGCCGCCAGAGCACGGGTCTGGCGGTTGGACGTGCCACTGGCAACGATCACACGTTCGAACAGCGGCGACAGCTCTTCGGTGTTGAACACCACGATGTCCTGACCCTTGACATCCTCCAGTCCGTCGACGATGGCGCGCTGCAGGCGCTGGAGTTGCTTCTTGCTGGTGGATTCACTGGTCATGGGGACGTTGGATAAAGGGAATGTTGTGAAATATAGCTTGACACAGCCTCGGGCACCATCTGCCCGATGGCGACGTCACCTGTTGCGACCAGATCCCGTACAGCCGTGGCACTCAGGCGCCAGGGCGGCATGTTCAGGACGTCGTGGGGGATACCCACGGACGACAGTTCAAACGCGGGGCCGCTGGCAGGTCGGGAGACGCCAGCCACATCCAGGGGCCGATCGGCCACCGCAAGACGGGCCTGCTGCAACACCTCTTCCCAGCGGACCCAGTTGCGAAAAGACAGCAACTGATCTGCCCCCAGAATCAGGTACAGCTGCGACCGTGGGTACTGCAGCCGAAGTTCGGCAAGGGTATCGGCGGTATAGCTGGGCCCATCGCGCCGGGTTTCCCGGTCATCGATCACCACACCGGGCAGATCGCCGAAAGCCCGCTCGCACATGGCGAGTCGGTGCTCTGCACTGGTCAAGGTCCGCGCCTTGTGCCAGGCCTGCCCTGTGGGAACAATGTGCAGGCGCTGCAGCCCGAGCTGCGCCAGCGCTGTCTCCGCAAGGCGCCGGTGGGCCAGATGCGGGGGATCGAATGCCCCGCCGAACATACCCACCCGGGTCGGGCTTTGTGCGTCCATCAGAGCCAGTCCCGCCGGACCAGAAACTCCCGATACAGTCGGTCCTCCGGTGTTCCAGGCAGGCTGCGGCGGTCATAGGACCAACTGACCAGCGGGGGCATGGACAGCAGGATCGATTCGCTGCGCCCCCCTGACTGGAGTCCGAAATGGGTGCCCCGGTCCCAGACGAGATTGAACTCCACATAGCGCCCACGCCGGTACAGCTGGAAGCTGCGCTCCCGCTCGCCGTACTTGGTGTTGCGTCGCCGGTCGACGATGGGCAGATAGGCATCGAGAAAAGCGTCGCCGACCGAGCGCAGCATGGAAAAGCTGCCCGGGTAGCCAAGCTCGGAAAAATCGTCGAAGAACACACCACCGATCCCACGCTGCTCATTGCGGTGCTTAATGTAGAAGTATTCATCGCACCAGCGTTTGAAGCGCGGGTATTTGTCCACCCCGAACGGGTCCAGCGCCTGCCGACACGTGGCATGGAAATGGACCGCATCTTCCTCGAAGCCGTAGTAGGGCGTCAGATCCATTCCACCACCAAACCAGCACACCGGCTCCCCACCTGCCGGTGTCGCGGCAATCATGCGCACGTTCATGTGTACAGTCGGCACGTAAGGGTTGCGGGGATGAAAGACCAGCGATACCCCCATGGCCTCGAAGGGTGCCCCGGCCAACTCGGGACGGTGCTGGGTCGCCGACGGCGGCAGCCGCGGACCCCGCACATGTGAGAAACCGCAGCCGGCGCGCTCGAACACGGCGCCGTCCTCCAGAATCTGGGTGATGCCGGACCCCTGCAGGGTCTCACCCGACGGCTTTCTCCACGGATCCACCAGGAACTGGCCCCCGTCGACCATGGCCACAGTGGACGTGATCCGGTCTTGCAGCCCGGTCAGGTAT
>JALOSN010000126.1 GCA_025458415.1 Hydrogenophaga sp. | reverse complement strand
CCCCGATTCGCTGGTCAGCACCGGATCCGGGCTGAACACGACCGGCGGAACCCCGCTGGAGAAAAAGGAAACGCGGGACAACGCGGGCCCTTCCCGTGAGGAAACCCGCCGCAAGCAGCAGTACAACGAGACCGAACCCGCCAGGCTGAACACCGAAGCCCCCAGCCTGGATACGGCGCCCACGGCTCCGCTGGCGGTCGAAGACCGGAAGGAATGGTCGCCTTCCAAGGAGCGGGAGCTGGCCCCGCCGCCCGAGTCCAAGCCCCGCCCTTCCAAGGCGCGCACCGGACTGATGGCACCTGCGGGGTCGAGGTCGGCGATGCCCTACAGCGACTCGGGGCCGTCCTCCTCGTTCTCCGCCTCGCATTTCTTCGCCATGGACGTGCAGGAGATTGCGCAGGACCCGGAGGTGGAAGAAGCAGCCATCCGGTTTGCCAATGGGGACGATACCGGGGCCGAGCAGGGCCTGCTGGAGAGCCTCACCGAGGAAGGCGGGCGGATCAACGAGATCGAGGACTGGCTCGCCCTGTTCGATCTCTACCGGGCCACCGGACAACTGGTGCCCTTCGAAAGCCGGGCGGTCGATTTCGTCAACCGGTTCGACCGCTCCGCGCCGCAGTGGTACGACATGCCGGAGATGGTCACCCGTCTGGCGGGCAAGCAGTTCAAGCCCAGGACCACCACCGGCCGGGCGGTCTGGGCCAGCGACGCCGAGCTCGATGCCCACGCCGTCGGCACTTTGCAGAACGTGCTCCTGCGGGCCGAGCAACCCTGGGTGCTCGACTGGTCGCAGGTCGAGACCATCGATCTGAAGGCGGCTCGCGCCCTGCTGGGCATATTCACGCTCTGGAGCGACCAGGACGTGGATCTTCGCTGGTACGGCACCAACCACCTGCGCGACATCCTGAAAACGCTCACGCCGTCAGGTCGACGCGATGTCGAACAGATCTGGTGGGAGTTGCGCATGGCCCTGCTGCGCCTGATGAACCGCCCGGACGAGTTCGAGCTGACGGCGCTGGATTTCTGTGTCACCTACGAGGTTTCGCCGCCGGGCTGGGAGCGTCCCAGCTGCCAGTTCCAGGCGCTGGCCGCGGACGGGGCCGAAGACACCGGGCAGTCCGTCCTTGGCGAAGGGACGCTCGAACCCCTGTCGGTGCCCACCGAGTCGGGTGAGTCGGTGATGGACAGCCAGGGTGTCAACCAGCTCGGTCTGGTGGAACTGTCGGGTGAGATCCGGGGCGATCCGCAGGACACGCTTGATGGTCTGGAGAAGCGGCTCAAGGGTGCGGACGTGATGATCATTTCCTGCCGCAACCTGATCCGGGTGGACTTCTCGGCGGCGGGTACGCTGCTCAACTGGGTGTCGGCCCACCACGCCGAGGGTCGCATGGTGCAGTTCGTCGATGCACACCGCCTGGTGTCGGCCTTTTTCCATGTCATCGGCATCACCGAGCACGCCAAGGTGGTGCTGCGCAACGACTAGCCGGGCCAGCACGGCGCGCCGCCGGCGGCGTCATCGCCCTGGAGCGACACTGGCGGCCTGGCAGAGCCGGTTCTGCGGTGCCCTGAAGCCTTCATTTCCTCTGCCCGCGGGCTTGAGGTCAAGCCTTTTGTCTCCACCTGACTGAGCTATGGAATCATTTCACGGAACCACCATCGTTTGTGTGCGGCGCGAGACGCCGGCCGGTGTGCAGGTGGCCATCGGCGGTGACGGCCAGGTCACACTGGGCCATGTGGTGGTCAAGGGAACCGCACGCAAGGTGCGCAAGCTGCACCGCGATCAGGTGCTGGCGGGCTTTGCCGGTGCCACCGCCGATGCATTCACCCTGTTCGAGCGCTTTGAGGCCAAGCTGGAAAAGCACCAGGGCCATCTGGTGAGGGCGGCCATTGAGCTCACCCGTGACTGGCGCACCGATCGTGTGCTGCGCCGGCTGGAGGCGATGCTGGCGGTGGCGGACCGCACGGCCAGCCTGATCATCACCGGCAACGGCGATGTGCTGGAACCGGAGCACGGCATTGTGGCCATCGGTTCGGGCGGATCCTATGCCCAGGCGGCCGCCAAGGCCCTGATGGACCATACCGAGCTCAGCGCCGAGCAGATCGTTCGCCAGTCGCTGGCCATTGCCGGCGAACTGTGCATCTACACCAACATGAACCACACCATCGAAACCCTGGACTGACACCACGAGCGCAGCACTGTGTGCTGCTGCCTGCATGGTCCTTGCGGGCCCTTCCGATTCGAACCTTGCATCACATGTCTTCCATGACGCCCCAGGAAATCGTCAGCGAGCTTGATCGCTTCATCATCGGCCAGAACGCCGCCAAGCGCGCCGTGGCCATCGCCTTGCGCAACCGCTGGCGGCGCCAGCAGGTCGACGAGAAGCTGCGGCCCGAGATCACGCCCAAGAACATCCTGATGATCGGCCCCACCGGTGTCGGCAAGACCGAGATCGCGCGCCGCCTGGCCCGGTTGGCCGACGCGCCCTTTGTCAAGGTCGAGGCGACCAAGTTCACCGAGGTCGGCTACGTCGGCAAGGATGTGGATGCCATCATCCGTGACCTGATCGAGGTGGCGGTCAAGCAGACCCGGGAAAGCGAGATGCGCAAGCAGCGGGCACGTGCCGAGGACGCTGCCGAGGAGCGCATTCTGGATGCGCTCATTCCCCCGCCTCGCTCCAATGGCATCGAGCCGGCAACCCGGCAACCCGACGGGCCCGCCCGGCAGGGATTCCGCAAGAAGCTTCGCGAGGGTCAGCTGGACGACCAGGAGATCGAGATCGATCTGGTCGAACCCCGTCCTGCCATGGAAATCATGGGTCCTGCCGGCATGGAAGAAATGGCCGAACAGCTGCGGGGCATGTTCAGCCAGCTCGGTGCCGACAAGCGTCGCACACGCCGCCTGCGCATCGCCGACGCAATGAAACAACTGGTCGAAGAGGAGGCCGCCAAGCTGGTCAACGAGGACGAGATCAAGACCCGTGCCCTGTTGAACGCGGAGCAGAACGGTATTGTCTTCATTGACGAGATCGACAAGGTGGCCTCGCGCAGTGAGGTGTCGGGTGCCGACGTGTCGCGCCAGGGGGTTCAGCGCGACCTGCTGCCCCTGGTCGAGGGAACGACGGTCTCGACCAAGTACGGTATGGTCAAGACGGACCACATCCTGTTCATCGCTTCGGGCGCATTTCACCTGTCCCGTCCGAGCGACCTCATCCCCGAGCTGCAGGGGAGATTCCCGATCCGGGTCGAACTGAAGTCCTTGTCGGTGGATGATTTCGAGGCCATCCTCACCCGGACCCACGCCAGCCTGGTCAAGCAGTACCAGGCCCTGCTGGCCACCGAGGGCGTGGCGCTGGTGTTTGCGGCCGATGGCATCCGGCGCCTGGCCCAGATCGCCTGTGACGTCAACGAGCGGACCGAGAACATCGGGGCGCGCCGACTGGCGACCGTGATGGAGCACCTGCTCGACGAGGTCAGCTTCGATGCCGCCCGCCTGAGCGGCCAGACCGTGACCGTGGATGCGGCCTACGTCGATGGCCGTCTGGCTGAACTCAGCCGCAACGAGGACCTGTCGCGCTACATCCTCTGACGGTCGTCCGCTCCTCAGCGGGCACCGTCTGCTGCGCGGGAGCGGCCTTTGTGCCTGTCCTTGCCTGGGCCTGATACAGGCCGTTTCGATTTTGAGGCTGCACTTTCAGTGGTGACGGTAAGTGCTTGCTGCCACACGATTTTTGTGTGTCAATCTGTCTCGAAACCGACCGCTAAGTGATTGATTTATAAGAATTTTTTGGCGCCCGAACGCTTGCAAGCCCTGAATTTCCTGCTACAGTGGGAAATAGTGCAATAAAGTGGCAAAAAGTGGCTTAGCAGGGTCAATCACGGTGTTCCAGGGTGCTTCCTCTCTCAATCTCGATGCCAAGGGGCGTCTTTCGGTGCCGACCCGGCATCGGGACGCCCTGGGCGCCGTGGCGGGCGGCGGTGTGCAGCTGACGATCACCAAACACCCCGACGGATGCCTGATGGTATTCCCTCCGGCGGCCTGGGAGGTGTTTCGCAAGGAGATCGCGGCCATGCCCATGGACAGCATCGGCTGGCGGCGCTTCTTCCTGGGCAATGCCATGGAGGTGGACATGGATGCATCGGGCCGGGTGCTGATCGCACCCGAGCTGCGCAACTTTGCCCGCATCACCAAGGAGGCCGTGCTGCTGGGCATGGGCTCCTACCTGGAGCTGTGGGACACCCAGGTGTACGCGGCCAAGGAAGCCGAAACGATGAAGGCACCGATGCCCGACGTTCTCAAGGCGTTTTCCTTCTGAGGGACGACGTGGTGCAAGCCCAGTGGAATCACCAGACGGTCCTGCTCGACGAGGCGGTGCAGGCGCTGGCGGTCGCGCCGGAAGGTCACTATGTGGACGCGACTTTCGGCCGCGGAGGCCACAGCGCCGCCATCTTGCAGCGACTCGGACCGCAGGGGCGCCTGACCGCCTTCGACAAGGACCCCGAGGCCGTGGCGGTGGCCCGCACGCTGGCCGACAACGATGACCGCTTCTCGATCCGCCATCAGGGTTTTGCCCACCTGGGCGAACTGGAGGACGGATCGGTCGATGGGGTGCTGATGGACCTGGGGGTCAGCTCTCCCCAGATCGATGACCCCGCAAGGGGTTTTTCTTTTCGCCATGACGGGCCACTGGACATGCGCATGGACACCACGCGTGGCCAGAGCGTGGCGCAGTGGCTTGAAACGGCAGATGTCTCCACCCTCACGGAGGTGGTCAAAACCCGCGAGCCGGGCAAGGACCCTGCAACGCGCACATTTCAGGCTTTTCGGATTTTCATCAACGCCGAGCTTGAAGAGCTGCAACAGGCGCTGAAGGCCAGCCTTCACGTGCTCAGGCCCGGCGGCCGGCTGGTGGCGATCAGTTTCCATTCGCTGGAAGACCGCATGGTCAAGCAGTTCATGGCCAGCCAGTCGCGCACGGTGGTGGACCGGCGGGCTCCCTTTGCCGAGCCGGCTCCGATGGCGCTGGCCGACGTGCAGCGTGTCATGCCGTCGGCGCACGAGGTGGAGGTCAATCCGCGTGCCCGCAGTGCGGTCATGCGGGTGGCGACACGCACAGCGGCGGCGCTGCCTGCCGGTGCCGGCCCCAAAGGGGGGCGGCCATGATCCGGCTGAACCTGGTCCTGCTGCTGGCGGTGCTGGTCAGCGCCTTTTATCTGGTCCATACCCAGTACGAGTCACGCCGCCTGTACACCGCGCTGGACCGCGCCCAGTCCCAGGCCCGGCGGCTGGAAGTCGAGCATGACCAGCTGCAGGTCGCCAAGCGGGCCGAGGCGGCCGCGTCGCGCGTGCAGATGCTGGCCACACGTCGGCTTCAGATGCGCCCCGTCACACCCGGGGTCACGCACTATGTGCAGCTGCCAGCCGCGGCGGTCGCGGGTCAGTCGGCACCGCCAGGAGCGCGGCCATGACCCGCAGCATCAGCTACCACGCCAATCCGCTGCTGGCCAGCAAGACCCCGGTCTGGCGCAGCAAGTTCATCGTCGCCATGCTGGCGCTGGCCTTTGCCGGGCTGGCCGGTCGGGCCGCCTATGTGCAGGTGTTGGGCAAGGACTTC
>JALOSN010000125.1 GCA_025458415.1 Hydrogenophaga sp. | reverse complement strand
TCGATCCGCCAGTCCACCTGACGCGACGTGTCGCTGCGCTGCAGGTCGTTGGCCACCTCCTGCGCCAGTGCGGTCAGACTGACCGGCTGCAGCGCCAGCTGGGCCCGGCTGTGTTGGGCCATCGAGAGCAGGTCGGTGATCAGCGAGCCCATCCGGCCGGCGTTGCTCTGGATGCGCTGCAGCGACGTCCGGCCGTGATCGCTCAGGTGGTCCGCCTCGGTTTCCAGCAGCAGGGTGGCAAAACCCTGAATGCTGCGCAGCGGCGTGCGCAGGTCGTGCGAGACCGAATAGGTGAACGACTCCAGCTCCCGATTGAGGTCTTCCAGCGCGCGCGTGCGCGTGGTCACGCGACGGTCCAGCTCGGCGTTCAGGCGTTCCAGTGCACCCTGGGTGTCGCGCAGCTCGGTGATGTCGGTGTAGGTGGTGACGAAGCCGCGGATCTGCCCGTCAATGGTCAGCGCGCTGCCTTCGATCTCCAGCGTGCGCCCGTTGGGGCGCGTACGGATCAACCGGTGGGGCAGGAACTGACGCGCCAGCGCGGCCGCTTCGGCCACCTTGGCTTCCACGTCCACCTCACCGTACTCGCCCCGCAGGGCGTTACTGCGCGCCACGTCCTCGAAAGTCACGCCTGGCTTCATCAGGCCTTCGGGCAGGTCCAGCAGCTGTTCGAAACTGCGGTTCCACAGCCGGATCACCAGCTTCTCGTCGATCACCGTCACGCCCTGCGGCAGCGCGTTGATCACCGCGTCGAGATAGACCGCCAGCCGCCGGGCCTCCTGCTCGGCCCGCTTGCGTT
Organism: Hydrogenophaga sp.; assembly: GCA_025458415.1. Classification (GTDB taxonomy): domain Bacteria; phylum Pseudomonadota; class Gammaproteobacteria; order Burkholderiales; family Burkholderiaceae_C; genus Hydrogenophaga. The sequence goes on along the minus strand of JALOSN010000125.1, from coordinate 4,659 downwards.
CGGTGATGTCGGTGTAGATGGACACAAAACCCCCGTCGGGCAGGGGCGTGCCGCGCACCTCCACCACCGTGCCGTCGGGGCGCTGGCGCTCGAACACATGGGGTTGCAGTGTGCGGGCTCTTTCGCACACGGCCTGGGCCTGTTGCTCCGGGTCACCCGGACCGTATTCACCGCGACGGGCATTGAACACAGCCAGGTCGTACAGGGTGGGCAAGCCACGCGCGAACAGCTCGTCCGGAAAATCCAGCAGGGTGCGCACCTGCTGGTTGTAGGCCACCAGACGCTGGTCGGCGTCGAACATCGTGACCCCGCTGGGCAGGTGGTCGATGACGTTTTGCAGGGTGGCCTGGTGGGTGTTCGACAGCATGTGTTGTGGCTATCGGAAACAGCGTCCGGAAGAGATTTTGCAATGAGGCTATCACAGCGCGCCAGCCCCCGCCAGCGACTTTGTCGCGCCGGCTTCGGCAGAGTTTGGACGGCTGGTCTAACATGCGCCCATGAGCACGACCACCCCCTACACCCCGCCCGCCGTCTGGACCTGGGAACAGCCCAGTGGCGGCAAGTTTGCCAACATCAACCGCCCCATTGCCGGCCCCACGCACGACAAGGCGCTGCCGGTGGGCCAGCACCCGCTGCAGCTGTACTCGCTGGCCACGCCCAACGGGGTGAAGGTCACCGTCATGCTGGAGGAGCTGCTGGCGCTGGGCCACAGTGGCGCCGAATACGACGCCTGGCTGATCAAGATCAGCGAGGGCGACCAGTTCTCCAGCGGCTTCGTCGAGGTCAACCCCAACTCCAAGATCCCGGCCCTGCTGGACCGCAGCACCGAAACACCCACCCGCGTGTTCGAGTCCGGCTCCATCCTGCTGTACCTGGCCGAGAAGTTCGGCGCCTTGCTGCCCAAGGCCCACGGCGCGCGCACCGAGGCGCTCAACTGGCTGTTCTGGCAGATGGGCTCGGCGCCCTACCTGGGCGGTGGTTTCGGCCACTTCTATGCCTACGCGCCCGAGAAATTCGAGTACCCCATCAACCGCTTTGCCATGGAGGTCAAGCGCCAGCTCGACGTGCTCAACCGCAACCTGGCCGAGCGCCCCTACATGGCCGGCGACGAGTACAGCATCGCCGACATCGCCATCTACCCCTGGTATGGGGCGCTGGTCGAAGGCAAGATCTACGAGGCCGGCACCTTCCTGTCGGTGCACGAGTACACCCATGTGCAGCGTTGGGCCGCGTCCATGGCCGAGCGCCCGGCGGTGCAGCGCGGCCGCCGCATCAACCGGGTGTGGGGCGACGAAGCCGGGCAGGTGCCCGAACGGCACTGAGGCTCGCCAGACAGCCGGTGCGCCGCCCGGTCAGGTGCGCGCCTTGGACGCCACCAGCCAGTAGGTGACGCCCAAAGCCAGCAGCACGGCGCCTGTGCCATACAGGTACTCGGGTGCCACCGTGTTGAAGTCCAGCACGATCACTTTGCGAGCGATTGCCATCAGCGCGGTGGCGATCACCAGCCGCACATGGATCACATCGTCGCGCAGGTACAAGGTGATGTTGGCGAAGATCTCGATGGCGATCAGCACCGCCAGGAACGACGCAAACACCACAAAGATGTCATTCAGGCTCAGCAGCAGGAACGGCGGCTCCAGCAACTTCTCGTACAGCACAAAAGCCACATCGGCCACGCTCAGAAAAATCACCGCCACCATCAGCACCGCCAGTACCCGTATGGCTTGCCGAATAGCGGTGTTCAAGCCCGAAATGAGGCGGTCACCCTCGCAGGCATCGAGGTGCTTTTCCACCGAAACAGGCCGATCATCCTGACTGTCCATGCCAAACCCCCATCAAACTAGGGTCAGGCTAGCACGTGCGGATGACAGGCTTGTTGATGCAGGGCAGATACTGGAGCGGATGAGAGCGGTTGGTGATCAGCGCAGCAGGTTCGTCCACTTGCCGATGTTGAACACCTGCGGGTAGCCGTTCTTCTTGAGCTTCAGCCGGGCCATGCCGCTGCGGGTGCCACTGGCGCAGCACACCACCACCGGCGTCGAAGCCGGAATCTCGTTCAGGCGGCTGTCCAGCTCATGCAGAGGGATGTTGACCGACCCCGGCGCGTTGCCAGCGGCAAACTCGTCGGGTGTGCGCACGTCCACCAGTGTGGCGCCACTGGCCCTGAGCTGCGGCAACATGCCCACCACGCGGCGCGCGTTCCACCACTTGTAGCCGAACCACAGGGCGACCAGCAGGATGGGCCAGTATTGTTCGAACAGGGCAGATGCGTTCATGGACAGCCGAGGTGAATGAGGGTTCAGGCAATTGATACACCAGGGAGTATATAGGGCGTGCGCCCGCGCTGCAGGCTCAGGGCGACCACACTCGGCCGATCAGGCCTGCCACACCCCGAACCCGGCCGAGCGCAGGTCAATGCCGATTTCCACTTCCCGCTCGACGGCCTCGTCGTAGCCCATGGGGTTGCAACCCTCGAACAGGTCGGGCAGCAGGCGCAGGCCGTACTTCGTCACGAAGGCATTGGCCTGGATGCCGGCCTTGTGCCGGTCAAAGCGCAGGTCCGGGTCCAGCCCGGTCATGCCCACATAGACGCAAGGCTTGCCCTCGACATAGTCCGGATTGCAGCGCCGAAAGCGTGGCTCCTGCAGCACGTCGGGGTGCAGCTCAATGACGTAGACGTGGTGGTGGGCGCGGCGCTTCACGGCATCCAATGGCTTGCTGTGGCTGGTGGGTGTCGAGCATAGCCGGGCCATCATCCCGACCAGCTGTTCGCCCCCCCGATGGTCCCTTGACCCGCGTCAAGGCACACAAGTGCGCGCAGATCTATCGTTGGTTCAAGGCCAAGGCAGAGACCACTGCCCGCCTTCCATCAGAAAGGAACAACGCATGATCAAAGAAGTCTCCGGGGACATCCTCCTCAGCAAGGCCGAGTTGCTGGCCCATGGCATTTCGGCGCATGACCACTTCGACAGCGGTCTGGCGCTGGCCCTGCGTGAGCGCTGGCCGGCGCTGGTCAAGGACTACCGCCACGACACCCATTCCAAGGGCATCAAGACCGGTGAGCTGTGGGCCTGGGTGGGTGTGCAGGAGGGCGGTGGGTCGCGGCGCATTGCCAACCTGGTCACCCAGGACACCCTGGGCCAGGGTCCGACGGCCAAGGCGGGCAAGGCCAGCGTCGAGAACGTGCGCGCTGCGCTGCACAGCCTGGCCAAGTACATCGGCCAGGAGAAGATCACCAGCGTGGCCCTGCCGCGCCTGGCCACCGGTGTGGGCGGCCTGAACTGGGACGACGTCAAGCCGCTGATCAGCCAGTATCTGGGTGACCTGAACATCCCGGTGATCGTCTACACGACCTACCAGAAGGGCGTGGCCGCGGACGAGGGGCTGGCAGGCGGCTGAGGCAGTCCGCCTTACTGCTCCACCATCTCCACCCGCCGGTTGAGCGCGCGGCCGGCTTCGGTGCGGTTGCCGGTCACCGGCGAGAGGCTGGCCACGCCGCGGGCGCTGAGGCGTTTGGCGTCGACCCGGTGGGTGTTCACCAGGGCCGCCACCACCGCTTCAGCCCGTTTGAGCGACAGCGCCAGGTTGGCATCCAGGCTGCCCACGTTGTCGGTGTGCCCCACGATGTGCACCCGCAGCGCGGGCCTGGCCTTCAGAATGGCCGCCATCTGGTCCAGTTGCGCCCTGGACTCGGGCTTGATGTCGGCCTTGCCGGTGTCGAAGTAGATGCCGTAGAGCGCGATGCGCCCGTCGGCGTCCAGGCCCTTGCCGATGGCGTCGGCCGACACGGTGACCTGACCCGTGGTCATGGCCTTGGGCTCGACGATCTGGATGGCCACCGCCGCCTGGGCGGTCTTCTCGTCGGTCTTGTAGTGGCCGCGGGCGAACAGGCTGACCGGACCGGTCAGCACCGACACCGAGACATCCACGCCACCCCGGGACAGGGTGCCGTAGACATACAGACCCTCGCGGTCAAACGGCGAAATGTCCGAGGCAAACGGGCTCTGAAAACCCACATCGGCGAAATTGGCGCGCCAGTGTTGGCCCGGGTTCCACGGCCGCCTTGAGCGCCTGCTCGAAATTGCGGTGCACCTCCAGCGCGGTCTTGCCCGCGGGCGCCACATAGATCAGGCGGGTCACCTTGCCCTCGGTGACCACCGGCTTCTCCATGTCCAGCTCCTTGGCGGGGTCGTAACCGGATGCCTTGTTGGGCAGGAAGAAACGCCCGGCATCGAACTCCAGCTGCTGGTAACCCACCATCTGCGAGCCCGCAAAGCGCGAGACCAGCGGGTGGTCGGCGCCCCCCTTGACATCCGGCCCCATGGACTGCGCCTGCGCTTGCACCAACACCCCCAGCGTCAGCAACCCGGCCAGAGTGGCCGGCCAGGCGCGACACAACACCCATGAAAAAACGCTTGATCGCATGCGTTGGCTCCCTTGTACGGACTGCAGATGAAACCCAGGCACGACGCGTCAGCCGAGGGCCGCTGGGTGCACCTGACGAAACAGGGCCGCAGCTTATCCGACCTGACCGCTGGCTGCGCCCAATGGGGCAAGCGGGTTGGGGTCATTGTCCTTGCCGTGGCGGTGCTTCCGGAGGCCAAGGACAAGGAACACCGGCCCCCGATGGTGACAGCGTGGCTCCATGCCCGCTGCTAT
>JALOSN010000124.1 GCA_025458415.1 Hydrogenophaga sp. | reverse complement strand
ATGCCCCCCTGCGGGCCATGATCATCGACAGCTGGTTCGACTCCTACGTCGGGGTGGTCATGCTGGTGCGGGTGGTCGACGGTCGCCTGCACAAGGGCGATCGCATCAAGATGATGGCCACGCACACCGCCTACAACGCCGACAACCTGGGGGTGTTCACACCCGTTCAGCAACCCAGGGAGTCGCTGGAGGCGGGCGAGGTGGGGTATGTGATCGCCGGCATCAAGGAGTTGCACGCTGCCAAGGTGGGCGACACCATCACCCTGGAGAAGAAGCTGCCGAACAACCTCGGTCCGGCCACGGAGGCGCTTCCGGGCTTCAAGGAGGTGCAACCCCAGGTGTTCGCCGGCCTCTACCCCACGGAGGCCAACCAGTACGACGCGCTGCGCGATGCACTGGAAAAGCTCAAGCTGAACGATGCTTCGCTGCACTACGAACCTGAGGTCTCCCAGGCCCTGGGATTCGGCTTCCGATGCGGGTTTCTCGGCCTGTTGCACATGGAGATCGTGCAGGAGCGTCTCGAGCGCGAGTTCGATCAGGATCTGATCACCACCGCGCCCAGCGTGGTTTACCAGGTGGTCAAGGGTGATGGCGAAGTCATCATGGTGGAGAACCCGTCCAAGATGCCCGATCAGGGGCGCATCGAAGAGATTCGGGAGCCGATCGTCACCGTGCACCTGTACATGCCGCAAGAGTATGTGGGCCCCGTGATGACGCTGGCCAACCAGAAGCGCGGCGTCCAGATCAACATGGCTTACCACGGCAAGCAGGTCATGCTGACCTATGAACTGCCCCTGGGGGAGATCGTGCTCGACTTCTTCGACAAGCTCAAGTCGGTCAGCCGCGGCTATGCCTCGATGGATTACGAGTTCAAGGAGTACCGCCCCTCCGATGTCGTCAAGGTCGACATCCTGCTCAACGGCGAGAAGGTCGATGCCCTGTCCATCATCGTGCACCGCTCCCAGTCGCAGTACCGGGGTCGGGCCGTTGCCGCCAAGATGCGCGAGATCATCTCGCGGCAGCAGTTCGATGTGGCCATCCAGGCCGCCATCGGAGGCAACGTGATCGCCCGGGAGACCATCAAGGCGTTGCGCAAGAACGTGCTGGCAAAATGCTACGGCGGTGACATCACCCGCAAGCGAAAACTCCTTGAAAAGCAGAAGGCAGGAAAGAAGCGCATGAAACAGATCGGCTCGGTCGAAGTTCCCCAGGAGGCTTTCCTGGCCATATTGCAGGTGCAGGACTGATGCAGGCAGCGATGAGCGCGATCACGGCGGTGGTCCTCGGGGCTTTCAGCCTGTATGTCGTGGCTTTTGTGATGGGTGCGGTCGAGGGCAACTTTGCCCTTGTTCTCATGCTGGCAACGCTGATCACGGGCATCTACTGGCTGGCTGAGAAACTCGTTTTTCTGCCCCAGCGGCGACGTGCCGCCCAGCTGCTGCTGGACGAACACAATGCGCGTGCGGCGGCGCTGCGTGCCCAGGGTTTCAGCCACATCGAGGGCGATGTGGAACAGGCGCGCCAGAAGGTGCTGTCCCAGCCCTGGTGGCTGGATTGGACGGCCGGCCTGTTTCCGGTCATCCTGGCTGTGTTCGTGTTGCGGTCTTTCCTTTTCGAGCCCTTCAAGATCCCCTCCGGGTCCATGATCCCGACGCTGCGTGTGGGCGATCTGATCCTGGTCAACAAGTACCACTACGGCATCCGCCTGCCGGTGTTCAACACCAAGATCATCGACAACAACGAACCCCGGCGCGGCGATGTGGTGGTGTTTCGTTATCCGCCTCAGCCCAGCCTGGACTACATCAAGCGCGTGGTCGGATTGCCTGGAGACGAGGTCGCCTATCTGAACAAACAGCTGTCCGTCAATGGCCAGCCGGTGCCCAAAGAGGCCCTGCCCGAGTTTTTCGACAGCGACAGCATGCGTTACGCCAGCCAGTTCGGGGAGGTGCTCGATGGTCGCCGTTTCCTCACCCTCAATGACGCCGACCGGCCGGCGTTCATCCCGGCCACCACCGAGTTCCCTTTCAAGGAACTTTGCCGTTACTCGGTCGAGGGCGTCACCTGTAAGGTGCCCGAAGGCCATTACTTCATGATGGGTGACAATAGGGACAATTCGCTCGACTCGCGCTACTGGGGCTTCGTGCCCGAGGCCAACATCGTGGGGCGGGCCTTCTTCGTGTGGATGAATTTCGGCGACCTGGGACGGATCGGGTCGTTTGAATGACGCCTGTTTCCTGTTCCGACCGGAGTAACCACTGATGCGAACCCACCAGCAACAACGCGGACTGACCTTCATCGGCCTTCTGTTTGTCGGCATCATCCTGGCCTATGTCGGGGTGGTGGTGGCCCAGGTTGTTCCCACCTACATCGAGTTCATGGCGGTGCAGAAGGCCACCGACAAGGCCGCGGCCGGCTCCACAGTGGCCGAGATCAGGGCCACCTTCGACCGGGCGGCGCAGATCGACGACATCCGCACCATCGCCGGCAAGGATCTGGAAATCAGCAAACAGGGTGACCGGGTTGTGGTGGCGTTCGACTACACCCGCGAGATCCACCTGTTCGGCCCTGCCTTTCTGGTCATGAAGTACCAGGGTCGCTCGAAGTGACAACGGTGTCGGCGCCCGGGCCGGTCCCAGACCGGCGCACACGACCTTGACCGCTGATCTTCTGGCCCTGCAGCAGCGCCTGGGCCATCGCTTCGCCAATCCGCGGCTCATCGAGCGAGCGCTGACACACCGGAGCTTTTCGTCCGACCACAACGAGCGGCTCGAGTTTCTGGGCGATGCGGTGCTGGGTCTGGCGGTGTCGAGCCTGCTGTTCGAGAAGCTCAGTCACCTGCCCGAGGGCGATCTTTCCCGGGTCCGTGCCAACCTGGTCAAGCAGGACAGCCTGGCACAGATTGCGTCCCGGCTCGGGCTTTCGGTCTGCCTGCGTCTGGGCGACGGTGAGAAGCGGTCGGGAGGCATCAGGCGGCCTTCGATTCTGGCCGATGCGCTTGAGGCACTGATCGGAGCGGTTTACCTGGATGCCGGTTTCGAAGTCGCCCATGCCCTGGTGCAGCGGCTCTACGCCGACGTGCAGTGGCACGACCAGATGGGCGCCATGGGCAAGGACGCAAAAACCGAATTGCAGGAGTGGCTGCAGGGGCGCAAAATGAAACTGCCGCTCTACCGTGTGGTGGCCACGCTGGGCGAGGCGCACCGGCAGACTTTCGATGTCGAGTGCACGGTGGTGGAGACCGGGCACTGCGAGCGCGGCATTGGTGCGTCGCGTCGGGCGGCCGAACAGGCCGCCGCCGCAGCGATGCTGCAGCACCTGCAGGACGGCGCCACATCCGGTTCCTGATCGCTCGCCCCCTTTTCAACCGCCTTGCCTTCTGTTTCCGTACATGCCCAAGAACCCGACCCCCGCGAAACCGGTCCAGGACAATCCGGAGCTGGATGCCATGCTGGCGCGTGCCCTGGGCAAGCCAGGTGAGCCTGTGCCTGCCGTGGAAGCGGCGGAGGCCGCCGAGGATGCAGAGGAGGTTGCACCGGAAGACCAGCATTGCGGCTATGTGGCGATCGTGGGCAAGCCCAATGTGGGCAAGTCCACCCTGCTGAATGCGCTGGTGGGCCAGAAGGTCAGCATCACCTCCCGCAAGGCCCAGACCACCCGCCACCGCATCACCGGTTACCGCACCGTGGGTGTCCACCAGTTCGTGTTTGTCGACACACCCGGTTTCCAGACCCGGCATGGCAATGCGCTCAACCGGGCACTCAACAAGACGGTCCTGGGAGCCGTGGCCGACGTCGATCTCATCCTGTTCGTGGTGGAGGCTGGCCGCTTCAACCTGGCCGATGCCAAGGTACTTGACCTGCTGCCCCGCAACGTGCCTGTGGTGCTGCTGGCCAACAAGTTCGACCTGCTGCACCGCCGGGGAGAGCTTGCCCCCTGGTTGCGATCGATGCAGGATCGCCACCCCTTTGCCGAGTTCGTGCCCATGTCGGCCAAGAACCCCAGGGACGTGCGTCGTCTGTTCGACATCTGTGGCAAGTACCTGCCGCGCCAGCCCTGGATGCACGATCGGGACGAGCTGACCGACCGCAGCGAGCGCTTCATGGCGGCCGAGATGGTACGTGAGAAATTGTTTCGCCTGACAGGGGACGAGTTGCCCTACACCTCGACCGTGGTGATCGACAAGTTCGAAGAGGAGGGCGCGTTGAGGCGCGTGGCCGCCACCATCGTGGTTGAACGCGAAGGGCACAAGGGCATGGTGATCGGCGAGAAGGGCGAGAAGCTCAAGCGCATTGGCACCGAGGCCCGCCAGGAGCTCGAGAAACTCTGGGGAGGCAAGGTGTTTCTGGAGTTGTGGGTGAAGGTGCGCTCGGGCTGGGCCGACGATGACGCGCGTGTCCGGTCGTTTGGCTACGAGTGAGGTGTATGCCCCCACGCTCCGCCGCTGCGCGGGTCGCTGCCCCCCGAGGGGGCTGACCTGGCTTGGGACGGCCCTGCGCTGTGGTCCTGTTGCCCCCACGCTCCGCCGCTGCGCGGGTCGCTGCCCCCCGAGGGGGCTGACCTGGCTTGGGACGGCCCTGCGCTGTGGTCCTGTTGCCCCCACACTCCGCCGCTGCGCGGGTCGTCCAATGGGTGGGGGTGGTTGGGCATGAGCCGGCGTGCGCCTGAACAGCTCGCTTATGTCCTGCACCGGTACGACTGGAGCGAGTCAAGCCTGATTCTTGAAGTGTTCGCCCGCGATCATGGGCGGTTGGCGCTGGTGGCCAAAGGCGTCAAGCGTCCGACCTCGCAGTTTCGGTCCGTGCTGCTGCCGCTGCAGCCGGTGGTGCTGAGCTGGGGAGGGGATGCCGAGGTGAGGACGCTCAGGTCGGCGCAGTGGGTGGGTGGACATGTCATGCCGACGGGTGAAGCGCTGTTGTCGGGCAGCTACCTCAACGAGCTGCTGTTGCGTCTGGTGGCACGGGATGATCCCCATCCGCGGCTGTTCGACCACTACGCGCTGGCGGTGAG
>JALOSN010000123.1 GCA_025458415.1 Hydrogenophaga sp. | reverse complement strand
GCGCCACATCGGGTTGGGCGTGACGCGGGCGCTGTCGCCCAGGCTGTCTTTCACGCGCCGCTCCAGTTTGCTGAAGGCGTCGGCCATGGCCGGGTCGTTCCCCACGCCAGGCCACCGTACCCCGATGCTGCCTTCGCCGGGGCTGCCCCGCGGCAGCTCGAGGCGGCCACTGGCGCTGTCGTGACCGATCAGTCCCACCATCAGTTCGCGCTGCAGGCCATCCTGGTCCAAGGCCAGCGGATCGCGTTCACCTCGGCGGGGTGCGGCGTGGCTGTTCCAGTCGCCTGCGGCCAGCCGCTCGAGCCATCCGTGGGTGGTCACGATCTCCTGGAACAGGCCGCGCAAGGGCGCGGCCACCGAAAACTCCTGCACCAGAAACCCCGGCCCTTTGCCGTCGGCATGCCAGCGCAGCATGTGGGTGATCTCGGGGCCGATGCGGCGCGGCGAGACGCCCTGTGCACCTGTGAGAGGCAGGGCCTCGTCAGCCAGCGCGTTGACATTGTCATCCAAGCGAACAGTGGCGGTGTTGTCGCCATTGAGCGAGAACTGCTCGCCCAGGCGTGGCGACAGTCGCAGGCCGCGGTGCCCCTTCCTGGATCGCAGCAGGATCTCGGTGCTGCCCAGGCTGCCGGCCGCCAGCACCACCTTGCGCGCCTTGATCTTGACGGGACTCGTTCGGCGTCCCTGCACCTGCGGGTCGGTGTGCACCACCTCCAGCGACCAGAGGCCAGTGTGCCACTGCAGTCGGAGCACCGAGGCCGAGGTGTGAATCTGCAGTCCACGGCGCTGGGCGTCCACCAGCAGGTTGGTGTCCAGGGAGAGCTTGGCGCCCACGTTGCAGCCGGTCAGGCAGTCACCACACAGGCTGCAAGGCGTGAGTTGGGTGGCTTGCCCGGCGTTGTCTTCATGCCTGAGGCGAACCGTGATGGCTGCAGGCTGGTCTACCGGAACAGTTGCGTGCGGACAGGCTTGACCTTGAGCCAGCTTCTTCAGTGCCGCCATCTTCCGCAAAGGCTTGTCTTGACCCACCTCCGGATGTCGGTCAATGGTGTTGTCGGTCCATTGGCCAGAAGCGTCATTGAGCCTTGACCCCAGCAGACGGCGTGCCTCCTCGATCCATTTTCCCTTGAGCTCTTTCTTCACTTGATCTGGCATGCGGAAATCGGACTGATCCCACTGCGGCTCCACCATCACACCGCCGTTGATCAGCGACCCGCCCCCCAGCCCGTTGCCCACCAGGGCACCGATGTCGCCTGCCAGCCGAACGTCGAACAGCGCTTCTCGCCGCCCGATGGGCGCTTTGCCCGCGCGCGAGAGGCGCACATGCCCGGGCAGTTCGTCCAGCGTGGACGGGAAAGCGCCCGGCAGGTACTCGCGGCCGCGTTCCAGCATCAGGATTCGAAGGACTTTGTCCTTGCTGTCTTTGCAGCCGGCCCAGGTGTGGGCGGCCATGGCAGCGCCGTAACCGCTGCCGACGATCACGACGTCCCAGGGCTCGGCTCCGTCGGTGTACTCGACGAAATCGCGGGCCAGCCAGTTCTCATGAGGGGTGTCGGCAGCCCGACCGGTGGCGGGCGCTGAATCCCGGTGATCACCATCAGTCATTGACCGGATGCTCCAGGGTAGGGGGGGCTGGGGTCTTGGCAATGGGTTGTTGGGAGAGCCACTGCAACAAGGCTTCTGCGCGCAAGGGCTTGTGCAGCAGCGTCAGTCCAGCCTTCTCGACGGCTTGCAGTTGCTCGGGTCCGATGTCTCCGCTGATGATGGCCGCAGGCAGGTCGGGTTGGTTTTCCCTCAGTGCCAGGATGACGGCGATGCCGGTTTCCTCTGCCCGCAATCGAAAATCGGCCAGCACGATATCGGGCGACTGGCGTGCCGCCAGGCGCACCGCTTCGTCAAGGCCTTCAGCCAGCAGGCACTCGCAGCCCACCTCCGTCAGGAGCCAGGCGGTGGCGTTGCGCACCGTACGCTCGTCGTCCACCACCATCACGCGCAGTCCGGGGCGGACAGGGACCGAAGGCATCAACGCGGGGCGCTCCTTGGAACCCCCGATATCCTGCAGAGGCATTCGCAGTTCGAACGTGGATCCGGCATTGATCTGCGAGGTCAGCCGAAGGTCGATATCGAGCAGTCGACACAGCCGGTCCACGATGGACAGGCCCAGCCCCATGCCTTTGGCTCGGTCACGTTCCGGGTTGTTGAGCTGGATGAACTCCTGAAAGACGTCCTGTTGTCGCTCCGGAGCGATGCCACACCCGGTGTCCTTGACCCGGATTACAGCCTGACCGTCCTCGATGGACAGGCCCAGTCTGACCTCGCCTCGTTCGGTGAACTTCACCGCGTTGTTGAGCAGATTGCGAAGAACGCGCTCCAGAAGGTTGGGGTCGGTCAACACGGTGGCCGGCTGGTCTGCGTCCAGGTGCAGGCCGATGTGCTTGGCTGAAGCCTCGTTGCGCACCTCTTCCAAGCGGTTGCGCAGAAACCGGGGCAACGACAGTGGTTGAACACTGGCCTTGACGACGCCTGCATCCAGTTTGGATATGTCCAGCAGGTCGTCCAGCTGACCTGAAAGGCTCTGTACGACGGTATCGAGCAGACGAACAACCTCTTTGCTGTCGCCCTCCTGGTGGCGAAGCTTGAGCACGCCTGTCAGCAGGGCGATGGTGTGAATCGGTTGCCGCAGGTCATGACTCGCAGCGGCCAGGAAGCGTGTTTTCGCCTGACTGGCGGCCTCGGCCTTGCGGACCGCCTTTGCGAGCTTCTCGCTTTGCTGACGTTCCTGGTGTCGCAGGGCTGCGGCGTTGATGAACATGGTCCAGGTATCGCGTGCATAGCCGACCAGGTTGTACGCATAGAACAGCAGGAGGATCCCGAAAATGCCGGCGAGCCAGGGGCGCTCGGTGGCAATTTCGGTCATGAACCACCAGGCGGGCGTCAGCGCCAGCACGATCGGCAACATGTAAGGCAGGTAAGTGCGTGGGTGTCCTGCCGTATAGATCACCGCACCCGTGGCCAGGGTCAGCAGAATCAGGGTGTGCAGCGCCTGCTCGGCCGCGCCTTCGAAAGGGAAGAACAGGACGGAGACTGCCTGAACCAGTCCCGAGGCCAGGGCCGAATAGGATGCCAGCCGGATGCGCCTTGCGAGTGGCAGGCCCGAATCGGCCTGGCAGGTGTGTACCTCGATCCGTATCCTTGCGAGCTGGGTGACGATCACCAGCAAATACCAGATCACCAGGCCTGACAGCGGTGCCTCCTGCCAGGCCAGTGCCACCTGTACGAGGCCAGCACCACCCACGCCCAGGAGCACCCGTGAACTGCTGCCCACACGCAGCCGGAGCATCGCCTCTTCTGCATCGGCCAGTATGGCTGGCTTGTTGTCCGTCATTCCTGACACAACCTGGTCAGAAGACCTTGATGCCCTGCTGGGCGAGGCGGTAAACCGCTTCCGTTCGGTTGCTCACCTCCAGTTCCCGAAACACCGCATTGAGGTGTTGCTTGACTGTGCCATCCGAGATGCCCAGATTGCGCGCAATGCGTTTGTTGGGCTGACCCTGAACGGCACAAACCAGCACATCGACCTGGCGACGTGTGAGCCTGGGGTAGCGCTGATCCAGTGTCAACACGGCCGACTTGGTGCCCGGGCCGGTGACAGGCCCTTCCGTAGAGGCAAGATTGGTCTGCAGAACATGGGCCGGCAGATAGATGCCCCCATGGGACGTGATCCGTATCGCATCGATCAGCAGATCGGCCGACGCTTCTTTGGGGACAAACCCGACCGCGCCAGCTTCGACGGCTTCATGCACCCGGTCCCGGCTTGTGTCGGCTGACACCACGACCACACGGGTCTCTGGGCGCATGGTCTTGATGGCGGCCAGCAGCTGTGCGCCGGGTGCATTGTCGGACCCGAGGTTCCAATCGAGCAGGATGAGGTCCCAATCCTGTTCCTTGGCCAGCTCCAGCGCTTGGGAGGCGCGGGTGCAGGAACGGACCAGGGAGACATCGCCCACCGACTTGAGCAGCAATGCCAGCCCCTCGCAGAAGAGCGAATGATCGTCGACGATCAGTACGCGCATATCGGCCTCCTTACAGACCCTCTTGCTCGGCCGCGGTGCCATCTGCTGGCCGGCTGCAGATGGACCATACCACGCACCGAGTCGGCGTGGTGCCGGGTGTTGACTTTCCTTGGTTCTATAACCAATGTGGGATGGCGAACTGTTGTCTTCTAACTTCAGCGTGATGTTCATACGGAAGTAGGCAGAGCACATTGTTGATGTGCGCAGTCTCGACCGAAGTCCGGAGGGGCGGGTGCACAGGCGCGGTGCAGGAAGCTGACACCGCAGAGCTGGTAATGCACAGGAGGCCGCCATGAACATCATTCGCCGCTATCGACCTTTGACGCTGCTGCTGGCCTGCTGGCCCGTGGCGGTATGGAGCCAGACCACCGGGGCCGGTGCACTGCCCGTCGAGCGCCCGACCTGGAAACCCGGCGAGCGCTGGGAATACCGCGTGCTCGACGCGTGGAACAACAAGGAGACGGACCGGGTCACCCTGACCTTTGAGCGCCAGGAGGGCGAGCGCCTGCTGGGTGCTCGCCAGACCAAGGCCCAGCCCGACCCGGTGGCCACGCGTGCCGACCTCGATGGCAACAACTGCGTGCCGATGCTGGATAACAGCCAGGAGGTGTGCGCCCGCATCACGGTCTTTCCGTTGAAGGTGGGCAACCAGACCGAGTATTCGAAGTTCCCGTTCCCCAACCGCCAAGGACACAGCCAGGGCCGTTGCACGGTGGCCGGCGCCGAATCGGTCACCGTGCCTGCAGGGCAGTTCGACACCTTGAAGATCGAGTGCAAGGGCTACTGGAACTTCACCGCCGGTCAGCCTTCCAGCGGCACTCTTCTGCAGACCTATTGGTATGCCCCGTCCATCGGTCGGGCCGTGCGCCTCTACACCGAGAGCCACACCCCGCAGGGCCAGCCGAACAACAAGACCATGACCGAGTTGGTCTCGCACAGCCG
>JALOSN010000122.1 GCA_025458415.1 Hydrogenophaga sp. | reverse complement strand
TCGACGCCAGACCGGTCCACAGGGTCAGCAGCAGGGCCGCAGTCGTCTGCGGTGCGGCCCACAGGGCCTGCCAGGCCGTCATATCGGCCAGCGAGTGCAGGGCCAGCAGGCCCACCGCCATCAGGGGCAGCAACACCAGGGCAGACAGGGCGACTGCGGACCAGCGCATCAGCCCTGAAACCGGTAGTACAGGTGATCGTCCTTCACCGGGTGCTGGTCGACCACATGTCGAATGAGGCCATAGCGCCAGAGCCTGTTGAGCTGGGCCTCGGCGTCCTCTCGGGCGATTCGACAGCGCACCTGCAGCAGGTCCACAGCCTCCGACCCTACCCAGCAGGCCGGGTAGTTGCGACCGAGGTAAAGCCGGTCGGTGACCTTGACGCCGTCGGGCTGCATCAGGAGTCGCAAGACTTTGTCAGGCGATGTGTTAAGCGCAGCGGACACGCAGTCGGAGCGGTAGAAAAGGTCCTGGTCTTCCAGCGCGTGCTCATGCGCCACATGGTGCAGGAAGCCGAGCGACCCGAGCGCGCGCCCGGCCTGCAGGGCCTGTGGCCGGGACAGTCCGTGGCGCCGGGCCAGCCAGTCGACCACTTCACGACCCAGCAGGCTCTTCGGGTAGGACTTGAGCCGGTATTGACGCGTCGGTGCCTTGACCTCGCCGGTCATGTCCTGGGCCAGGGCTTCGGCACCCAGTCCGCACAGGGCCCGGATGACAGCCCGGTGGTCATCATGGGTGTGCGCGGCCGGCCACTGGTTCAGGGTGCGGGTGATGGTCGGCATGTCCGCTGCTGGTAGTGACAGCAGGTCCGTGAGCAGGGAAACCGTCTGCCAGTTGTCCGACAGCACAGTGCTTCCGGTCAGATCGGGCAGCAGGTCGGCAAAGCCCAGGGACCGGATCCAGGTCCTGTCCGATGGCCAGACGGGCCCTTGACGGTGACGTGTGAGCACGATGCGGGATCGGGCCTCGGCAGGCAGCTGGTCGGCCAGTCGCGTCACAGTCAGGCCCTGGCCAGACAACACCTCCAGGTCGACCAGCACCGCGCGCCCCGGCTGCAGCAAGCGTTGGGTCAGGACCGGCCACGGGTCCTGGGCGTCAGTGACATCGACCGGAGGCACGCCCAGCGCCATGCAGATCCCGCGGCCCAAGGCACGGGGCCAGCCGTCCGGCAACTGCAGCAGGATCTCCGCCCGTTGCATGGTGCTGCTCACCGCCCGTAGCGGCGAATCCACTCCTTCTCCACCGGGTCCACCCAGGTCGCGTGCGGTTCGGGCAGGGTGGGGGCGGGTGCCGTCACCTGACCCGGCAGGGCCTGGGCCGGAAACTCGGCGCGTTCCTGAGGGCTCAGTCGGGCCATGTCCAGCACCGTCGGGTCGCCCCAGACCGTGATGTCGGCCTTGCGGGCCTGCGCCCTTGCCGTCAGCAGGAAGTTGGCCACCACCTGCGCACCCTCCGGGGCTCGCGCGTTGTAGGGGATGGCGACAAAGTGGGTGTTGCCTATCGTGCCGCCGGTGAATTGCCAGCTCCTGACCGTGGCCGGGAGGCGCTTGGCGGCGATCTCGTTGGCTGGTTCGTTCGGGTTGAAGGTCATGCCCAGCAGCAGTTCGCCATCGGCCACCATCTGCCGGATGGCCGCAGGGCTCTGCGGAAACTGTCGGCCGTTGCGCCACAGGTGCGGGTGCAGCTCGTCCAGGAAACGCCACAGGGGGGCCGTCACCCGCTCGAAATCGGCCGGCACGGGTGGCTTGGCCAGCACGGCGCGGTCCGCCACCGTGTCGATCAGGGCCTGCTTGACGAAGGTGGTGCCGGTGAAGTCGGGCAGTCTCGGGTAGGTGATGCGGCCCGGCTGGCGCTTGGCCAGGGTCAGCAGCTCGGCCATGCTTTGTGGCGGCGCGAGCAGCCGCTGGCTGTCGGCGAAGAAGGTGAACTGGGCCATGCCCCAGGGCGACTCCAGACCATCGGTGGGCACCGAGAAGTCGTTGAGCGTGGTCGGCTTGCCCACCGTGTCCACCTTGGCAAAGTTGGGCAGCTGCTCGGCCCAGGGGGCCAGCAGCAGGCCGTCTGCCTTCATGGCGGCGAAATTCTCCCCGTTGATCCAGACCAGGTCCACCGTACCTTCGCGCGCCTTGCGGCCAGCGGCTTTCTCGGCCCGCACGCGCTTGACCACGTCGGCGGTGTCGGTGATCTTGACGTGTTCGAGTTGGATGCCGTAGGCCTTCTGCACCTCGCCGGCCACCCACTGCAGGTAGGCATTGGTCCGGTCGCTGCCCGCCCAGGCGTTGAAGAAGACGGTCTGCCCGCGGGCCGCGTTGGTGATGCCGGCCCACGACGCGCCGGCGTTTTGCGCCCAGGATGGCAAAGCGGCGGCGCCAGCTGCGCTGCCCATGGCCAGCAGAAGCCGGCGGCGGGAAAACTCGCGATTCGTCAATTGGTGTCTCCGATGGAAATGGCTGTTGAGCTTAAATCATGGAAGAAATCTTGCGACCCTCGGGGGTCACCCGGCGGTCAGGTCTGGGCTTGAGCCATCCGCAGGCGATCCGGAAACAAGACCTGGGCGACAGGGATGCAAGCTCGGGCAGTGCGGCCCATGGACGAAAGCTGTCGAGGCCGGCGGTGAGGCTGCGCCAGGCGCGCAGGCCCCCGTGGAAAAACAGGGTGTTCATGGGATGGTCTCCAGGTTTGCGGTGAGATGGGGTCCGGTGTGGTCGCGCACGCCCATCACCAGTCCGTCGGTCACGGCAGCGATCAACCATGCCGAGAAGTCGATGTTCTGATCAGTGCTGGCGGCATGGCCCATGGCATCGATCGCTTGCGGCAGCGCAGCGCCGGCCAACAAGGCGGTCAGCAGCGCATGGGCCGTGGCGTCGTGCCAGGCGATGCGGGGTCGCAGCCCCTGGCGCCAGATCACGGCGTGTTCCGCTCTGCCTTCTCGCAGCCGCTGGCCCACGTCGGCCAGGCTGGGTGTGCCATACAGATGCGCCGTCGTCAGGCTCGCCAACGGGTAACGGCTGGCGATCACGGCCGTGCCAGGCGCCAGCATCAGTGTCAGGCCGTGGGGGTCTTCCTGTGTCAGGCGGGCAAAGCTGGCCAGGTCGGGTGGCGTGTCGGGCGCACCGGCCGCGCGGTGCAGCGCCCATTCGGCACGGGCGACATCACCCAGGTAGGGCGTGTCGGACAGCTGCGTGCTTTGGTCCAGAAAATCGGGCAGGGCGTCGCCCCATTGCGCCAGGTCACCTCGATGGGGAGGGTGCCGGTGCCACAGGTCGCGTGCCAGCCACGTGAAGTTGTCATGACCGATCAGGGCGGCGACCACAGGATAGACCGACAGCAGCGAGCGTTCGGCCAAGGCGTGTCCATTGGCCTGATACGCCGCCAGGCCCCTCGCGTTCTGGGAACCGTGCACGGCAAGAAGATCATCAAGGTCGGCCACAGCCGCCTGCGCAGCGGCCGTGCCAGGGCGAGCGAACAGCGCCTGCAACAGGACCAGTTGCTGACGCGCCAGCGTTTGTACAGGGCGTGTGTTCATGCCGCCTGTCTGGTCAAGGTCGGACAGGGAACGGACACGGCACGGGCACGATTCACTTCGTCCAGCAGCACCTGAAGTTCGGGCAGGTCGGTGTCCCATTCGATCAGTGTGGGCACAGCGCCATATCGCAGCAGGGCGTGCGCGTAGAGCGACCAGACCGCCTCGCACACGCGGCTGCCATGGTCGTCGATGACGATGTCGCCGCAGTGCACATGACCGGCCAGGTGCAGTTCGGCCACGTGTTGCGGCTGCACCGCGTCCAGCCAGCGTCGGCCTTCGCTCAGCGGGTCGGTGAACTCGCCGCGCAGTTGCGCGTTCAATGCGTTGACGTACACGTTGTTCACGTCGATCAGCAACAGGCATCCGGTGCGACGTGCGAGTGCGTTGAGAAACGTGGGTTCGTCCATCTCGTTGTCACGCCATTGCACATAGGCCGACAGGTTCTCCACGGCAATACGGCATTGCAGGCGGTCCTGCACCCGGCTCACGTTGTCACACATCACGTCGAGCGCCGCGCGGCTCATGGGAACGGGCAGCAGGTCGCTGGCGTGAAGGCCTGGTCCGCGTGCGAAGCTGGCGTGGTCGCTCACCCCCACGGGCTCGATGGTCCGCACCAGCCGCGCCAGCTGGTCCAGGTGCCAGGGGTCGATACCCGCCGCCGAGCCCAGCGACAGACCCACGCCGTGCAGGCTCACCGGGTAGTTTTCGCGCCCTTCCAGCAGCACCGACAGAGCGGCGCCGCCCGGGGCAAAGAAATTCTCGGAATGGACTTCGATGAAGCCCAGGGCGGGCCGCTGTTCCAGCAGCGCCGCGTAATGGGGGTGCCGCCAACCCATGCCCACGCTGGGCGCTGCGGCCGGGTGCCGATGAGCGGGTGCGGTCATGGTGGCGGGCTAGGCAAAACGTTCGGAACGGGACATTCAGGACTTCATGGCCTTCTTGGCTTCCTCGGCCGAGAGTCCGCCCATGCTCTTGCAGGTGCCGGCCGCGACGTATTTCCACTCGCCCTTGTCGTTGTCCACCTTGGACTGGCCGGCGCACGAATGGGTGCCTGCGAGGTTGGCGCAGTCGTTCTGGCCGGCCTTGGCGATGCCGTAGCACTTTTCCTTGGCGGACGTCTGTGCCAGTGCAGGCGAGGACAGCAGGGCAAGCGACATCAGCGAAGCGGCGGCAGAGGTGATGAGGGTGCGTTGGTTCATGGCGAAATCTCCTGAAGGGTGGGTTGGGGTGACACAACCAGCAGCGTGCGGTTGCAGTGCCTGCTGGTTGAGGGTGAGTCTGTGGCGCGGCGCGGTTCTTACAGGCCGATCGAAAAAACTGTGCCGCCCGGTTCAGATCAGGTCGGCGATGCGGTCCCAGGCCTGGGCCGGCACCCTGCCGCGGTACTGTTCGACCAGTCGTCCGTCCTTGTCGATCAGACCCGTCCTTGTCGATCAGACACGCGCTGGGCAGTTGGGTCGGCCGCTCCATGGTGTCGCGGTAGTCGGTCCCTCCCGCCCAGACCGATGCAAACCGCTGGTTGGCCGGAATGGACTGGGCCACCAGCCGTTCGTAGTCGAGCCAGTCCTGGCGGCGCTCATCCATGTTCACCCCGATCAGAGCGAAGGGCTGACCCGTCCAACCCCTCAGGTTGGCCCGCAGCTCCCGCATCTTGTCTCGGCACACAGCGCAACCGGTGGCCCAGTAAAAGACAAGCACCACCTGTCCCTGGAGCCCGGCCAGCCGCAGGCGTTGGCCCTCGGCGGTGGTGCCTTCCAGTTCGGGCCTTGTTGGCGCATCGGTGGTGGCCGCCCAAAGGGGGCCTGACGCGCCGGCGCACAGCACCGTCACGAGGGCGAAACGGCGCCGGTTGATCATGGGGGCGGAGGTGATCGCAGAGGACATAGGGTTTCTCCGGTGAGCACCCTTTGTCGGCCGATTCCGATGTTCCTTACACTCGCAGGCTTTGATCCTGTCGCCATGCTTTCACCGACCACCACCGACTTTGAGCAGCAGCTGGTCCAACAGCGTGATTACCTCATGCGCTTTGCCCGCCTGCAGTTGCGAAACGATGTCTGGGCCGAGGACGTGGTCTCCGAAACCATCCTGGCGGCACTGGCCAAACCGCAGGCGTTCCAGGCGCGATCGCAGCTCAAGACTTGGCTGGTTGGCATCCTCAAGCACAAGATCATCGACTCCATGCGCCAGCGCCAGCGCGAGGTGACGCTCGACAGCGGCTCTGACGACGAAAACCTTGACCCGCTGGAGCACATGGCTTTCAAGTCCGATGGACACTTTGCCGAGAGACCGGCCGACTGGGGCAACCCTGAGCAGGACCTCAGGAACCGTCAGTTCATGGCGGTGATGGAAGCGTGCACGCAAAAACTGCCGGCGGTGCAGGGCCGCCTGTTCCTGATGCGCGAGTGGCTGGAAATGTCCAGTGACGAAATCTGTAAGGAACTGGCCTTGACCCCGACCAACCTGTATGTCCAGTTGCACCGCGCCCGCCTTCGCCTGCGCGAGTGTCTGGAGCTCAACTGGTTTGCGTCCCGATGAATGCCCTGCTCAGAAAACTGCCCCTGATGCGCAACTGCAAGGAGGTGACCGCCTTGGTCATCGCCCAAGAGGACCGCGACCTGGCATTGATCGAGCGCGCCGCCTTGAGGGTGCACATGGCCATGTGCAAGGCTTGCCCCGATTTCGAGCGTCAGGTCCTGACCATGCGCAATGCCATGCGGCAGTGGCGGAACTACACCGACGACGAATGATCAACACCCTCCGCGGCTGCTGAGCATGGAGGTCAGTTCAGCAGCGCTTGCGCGAACTCCCGTGCATCAAATGTTTCCAGGTCTTCCAGCTTCTCGCCCACGCCGATGAAGTAGACCGGTATCGGCCGCTCCATGGCGATGGCACAGATGACACCGCCCTTGGCGGTACCGTCCAGCTTGGTGATGACCAGCCCCGTCAGCGACAGGGCATCGTCGAAGGCCTTGACCTGGGTGAGCGCGTTCTGGCCGGTGTTGCCGTCGATCACCAGCAACACCTCGTGTGGCCCGGAGGCATCGGCCTTTTGGACCACACGCTTGATCTTGCGCAGCTCTTCCATCAGGTGCAGCTGCGTTGGCAGCCGTCCGGCGGTGTCGACCAGCACCACGTCTTTGCCACGCGCCCGACCGGCGGTCACGGCGTCGTAGCTCACGGCGGCCGGGTCACCCCCCTGCTGGGTGATGATCTCGACCGTGTTGCGGTCGGCCCAGACCGCCAGCTGTTCGCGTGCCGCGGCGCGGAAGGTGTCGGCCGCGGCCAGCAGCACACTGGCGCCTTCATTGGCCATATGGCGGGTCAGCTTGCCGATGGACGTGGTCTTGCCGGCACCGTTGACACCGGCCACCATGATCACCGTGGGTTTGTGCTCGCCGATGACCAAGGGTTTCTGCAGCGGAGCCAGCAGGTCGGCGATGGCATCGGCCAGCAGGCCCTTGACGGCCGCCGGGTCGGTCGCCCTGGCCTCCTTGACGCGCCGCCGCAGATCCTTGAGCAGGTGCTCGGTGGCCTTGACGCCGGTGTCGGCCATCAGCAGCGCGGCTTCCAGCTCTTCGTACAGATCCTCGTCGATGCGGGTGCCGGTGAACACAGTGGCAATCCCGCTGCCGGTCTTGCGCAGGCCGGCCTTGAGGCGGTCCAGCCAACCCTGGCGCTCGGCCGGCGCCGGCATCGGGGCCTCCGTGGTCGCGGGTGTGGCTGCGGGAGGCGGGGTCGGATCGACGACCTGCGTCGCTGTCGTGTCGGCCGCCGGTGAAGGGGGGGTACCAGTGGTGGACGTGGCGGCAGGTGTTTTCTTGCGGAAGAACGAGAACATTTTTCAATCTCAAGTATCTTCACCATTCTATGAAACCCCCATTCCACCTGCCTGACCGCCTGCGCCGCATCATTGGCAGCACCTGCGCCCTGCTGGCGCTGGTGCTGACAATGCCCATCGCCGCACAGGCGCAGTCGCCCCAGGCCAAGGCCGCAGAGCCCGCCGCCGTCCAGTCCGGCCAGACGCACCGCTTCACGCTGGCCAACGGCATGACGGTGATCGTGCGGCCCGACCGGCGCTCGCCCACGGCAGCCCACATGCTGTGGGTGCGGGTCGGCTCCATCGACGAGGTGGACGGCACCTCCGGTGTGGCCCATGTGCTTGAGCACATGATGTTCAAGGGCACGCCGGACCTCAAGCCCGGGGAGTTTTCGCGCCGTGTCGCGGCCATGGGCGGTCGCGACAACGCTTTCACCAGCCGCGACGCCACCGCCTACCACCAGCAGGTTCCGGTCCGCCAGCTGGAGGCTGTGATGAGGCTGGAGGCCGACCGCTTTGCCCGCAACCAATGGCCTGACGACGAATTCACCCGCGAGATCGAGGTGGTCAAGGAGGAGCGACGCCAGCGCACCGAGGAATCCCCGCGTGCCCGCATGTTCGAGGCCTTCAACGCCATGGCTTTCCAGGCGCACCCTTATCGCCGTCCCATCATCGGCTGGATGAGTGACCTCGATGCCATGACCCCCGAGGATGTGCGGGCCTTCTACCGGCAGTGGTATACCCCTTCCAATGCGGCGCTGGTGGTGGTCGGTGACGTGGATGTGGATCGCGTTCGTGCACTTGCCGAAGAGCTCTATGGTCATCTGCCGGCGCGCGCC